>NZ_DBNGPQ010000176.1:0-126495 GCF_057122925.1 Umezawaea sp.
CCCCAGAAGCCCCGGAACGCCGGACGCTGAGGCATTCCGGTCGCTGAGGCATTCCGGCTGCCGAGGAAGCCCGGCTGCCGAGGAAGCCCGGCTGTCGCGGCATCCCGGCTGTCACGGAAGCCAGGCCGGTGCGGGCCCTGGTTGCGCGGCATCCCTGTCACCCGAACACCGGACGACCGCGGAACCCGGCTATCCCGACACCCCGCCACCACGACCACGACAGAACCCCGGCCACCGCGAGACCCTGCCACCGCAAGACCCCGGCCACCGCGGAACCCCGGCCACCGCAGAACCCCGGCCACCGCAGGACCGGGGTCAGCGTGAGACCGGAGCCATCTCGGCACCCGGCCTCGTCGTGGTCGCTGGCGGTCAGCGGCGCGGGCGGATCGGGGTCGCCGGTTCGATGACCGGGCTGCGGATGTGTTCGTAGACGACGCTGGTGCGAACGTCGGCGACCTCGGGTCGCTGGGTGAGGCGGTCGATGACGAAGGCGTAGAGGAACTTGTTGTCGGGTACGGCGACGTGGATGAGGAAGTCCTCGCCGCCCGCCACGACGAACACGCCGACGGTCTCCGGGAGGCGGGCCGCCCATTCGCGGAACGCCTCGATGTTGACCCGCGACGGCGGGCGGACGCGGACCGAGATCAGCGCCTGCACGGGGCGGCCGACCTCCTCCAGGTCGAGGTCGACCAGGAAGCCGCGGATGACACCGCGTTCGCGGAGCGAGCGGACGCGTTCCAGGGAGGTGGACGGGGAGACGCCGGTGGCGGCGGCCAGTTCGCGGTTGGTGCGCCGTGCGTCGTGCTGCAGTTCCCGCAGGAGTGCCTGATCAAGTTCGTCCAAGTCGGCCATGCCGCCCCTTCCGCCGAATTAAGTTCGACGACGATATCGGACTCCGGATTTCGTGCTTAGTATCGCCGCATCAACACGCATACGTGTGGCGAAAGCCCGTGTGAAGGAGTCACATGACCACCGCCGTCGTTCCCGCCCTGGAGCCCCACGAGATCCGCACCGACCTGCCCACCCGCAACGCCAGGCTGAAGTGGGTGATGGTCGTGGACACCGCGCTCGGCGCGGGGCTCATCGCGAACGCCGCCGTGTGCATGGCGGCGGCCGTCGGGCACGCCATCCCGACGCTGCTCGGGCCCGGCACGACGGACGCGTCGGGCACGCACCACCCCGGCCTGCCGTGGACGGGGTGCTCGATCCTGGCCGGGGACTCCGCGACGGTCGGGGAGGTCCGGTCCAGGGCGATGACGAAGGAGGGGCTGCTGGTGGTCGACATGCCCGAGCAGGCGCAGACCAGCCGGGTGTACGACGAGTACCTGGCCGCGGTGGCGGGCACCGAGGCCGCCGACCTGACCTACTACGCGGTGAGCATCGTGGGGCCGCGCAACAAGGTGGACAAGCTCGTCGGCAAGCTGTCGCTGCTGCGCTGACCGACGCCCGGTGCGGCCGGGTGGCCGCTAGTCTGCTGGCCCCCGACTAGTGCGAGGTGCGCGATGACCGATCGTCCCGCCTGGGTGCCGGACTCCATCAACACCGAACTCCCCAGCGCCGCCAGGGTCTACGACTACCTGCTGGGCGGCGGGCACAACTTCGCGGTCGACCGCGTCGTGGGTGAGAAGGTGTTGCGGGTACTGCCGAACGGCGGCCAGATCGCCGGGTCGAACCGGGCGTTCCTGCGGCGGGCGGTCCTGTTCATGATCGAGCAGGGCATCACGCAGTTCCTGGACCTCGGGTCCGGGATCCCGACGGTCGGCAACGTGCACGAGATCGCCCAGCAGGCCGACCCGAGCGCCCGCGTGGTGTACGTGGACTACGACGAGGTCGCCGTGACCCACAGCGAACTGCTGTTGCAGGGCAACGACAACGCGACCGTCGTGGCGGCAGACGCGACCAGGCCGGAGCGCGTGCTGGCCGCGCCCGCGGTGCGGACGATGCTGGACTTCGACCGGCCCATCGGGCTGCTCGTGGTGGCGGTGCTGCACTTCGTGCCGGACGAGAAGGAGCCGCACGAGGTGCTGGCCCAGTACTTCGACGCGCTGCCGCCCGGCAGCCTCGTCGCGCTGTCGCACCTGACCGCCGACGGCAAGCCGGAGGAGATGGCGGAGGTCGTGGCGGCGATGAAGAACAGCCGCGACCCGATGTACTTCCGGTCGCACGCCGAGTTCGCGGGCATGTTCGACGGGCTGGAGGTGCTCGACCCCGGCGTCGTCAGCGCCCCGCGCTGGCGGCCCGAGGTCGACTACGACACCAGCCCCGAGGACGTCTACGCGGGCGTCGGCCGCAAGGTCTGAGGACGAGCGGACCGGCCGTCAGGGCACGAGGACGAGGCGGATCGGGTCGCCGACCCGGTTCGCCAGCATCCGCACCGCCTCCGCCGCGTCCGCGAGCGGGACGTGGCCGCTGATCGACTCGGCGAAATCCAGGCGGTGGTAGGCGGTCAGGTTGACCAGCGCCTCCACGTCCTCCGGCGCGGACCCGTAGTGGCCGAGGAGCCGCTGGCCGCGCACGCTGAACCCGATGCCGTCGGTCAGGGTGAGCGGACCGCCCACCAACCCGACCAGCACCAGCGCGCCGCCGAGCCCGAGCACCTCGGCGGCCTGGTCGCGCACCGCCGGGGCACCCGCGAAGTCGAACGCGTGGTCGAGGCCGCGGCCGTCGGTGGCCGTGCGGACCCGCTGGACGAAGTCCGGCGCGGCGGGGTCGAGGGCCAGGTCCGCGCCGAACACCAGCGCGCGGTCGCGGGCGCTCGGCAGCGGGTCGACCGCGACGATCGGCGCGGCCCCGATGGTGCGCAGCACCTGCACGGCGTGCGCGCCCAGACCTCCCACTCCCCACACGCCCGCGGACTGCGCGGGCCGGACGCCCGCGGTGGAGTTGATCGCCGCGTAGGGGGTGGACACGGCGTCCGGGATGATGGCGGCCTCGTCGAACGGCAGGTGGTCGGGGATCGGCACGAGCGTGTCGTGCCTGGCCAGCGTGTACCGCGCCCACCCGCCGTCGTAGTTCACGCCCCTGGTCAGACCGGTCAGGCACGGGCGGCCTCGGACGCACAGCTCGCAGCGACCGCAGCTCTGCCCTGCCTGGAGGATCACCCGGCGGCCGACCGTGACCGACGGCGGCACGTCCGAGCCGAGGACCGCGACCGTCCCGGACACCTCGTGGCCGAGGGTCAGCTTCGGCCGGTCGTTGTTCCACACCCGGAGCGTGCCGTCGATCAGGTGCAGGTCCGACAGGCACACGCCCGCGGCCGCCACCTCCACCAGCACCTCGTCGGGGCCGGGTTCCGGGATCGGCACCCGCTCGACGGCGAACTCCAGCGTGGCGAGGTTGAGGCGGGCCGCGAGCATCACGGTTCGAGTATGGGGGCGCTCCCGGTGATCCACCCGCCGGTTGGGGCAGCGCTGGGGCCCCTACATCTCCCGCAGCAGCCCCACCAGCTCCCGCGGGATGCCGTGCGTCTCGTGCAGGTACCGGAGGTCCCGCTCGGTCAGCGGGTCGCGGTAGCGCGACAGCAGGGACCGCCCCCGCGTCACCAGCGAGCGGAAGCGGCGCTCCTCCTCGCGCAGCACCTCGAACACCGGGACCGGCTCCTGCCCGAAGTGCGTGAGCGTCGAGCGCACCAGCGGTTCCGGCAGGTCGGACAGGGTGCGGTCGGGATCGTCGCGCCACAGGGCGGTGAGCACGCGCCGCAGCAGCCTGCGCAGCACGTAGCCCCGGCCGGTGTTCGACGGGGTCACGCCGTCGCCGATCACCACGACGCTCGACCGCAGGTGGTCGACGACCAGCCGGGGATCCGCCAGGTCCCACGGCAGGCCGCTCACCCACGGCGTGAGCAGGTCGGTCTCGAACACCGAGCGGGTGCCCTGAAGGACCATCAGCAGCCGCTCCAGCCCCATGCCGGTGTCCACCGTGGAGTCCGACAGGGGCGTGAGCGAGCCGTCGGGGTGCCGCCGGTAGCGCATCATGACGTGGTTCCACACCTCCACCCACCGGTCGTCGGTGGTGGGCGTGCCGGTCGGCGGGCCGTCGCCCGTCCACACGAACACCTCGCTGTCCGGCCCGCACGGCCCGGTCGGCCCGTTGGACCACCAGTTGTCCGACACCGTCAGCTCGACCGGGACGCCGAGCGAGGTCCACGTGCTCAGCGACCCCGTGTCCGGGCCGACCTGGTCGTCACCGCCGAACACGGTGACGTGCACCAGGCCGGGGTCGACGCCGAACCCGTCGCGGAGCAGTTCGAAGCCCCACCTCAGGCTCTGCGGCCCCTCGTAGGAGCGCAGCGACCACGACCCGAGCATCTCGAACACGGTCAGGTGCGTCGGGTCGCCGACCTCGTCCAGGTCGGTGGTCCGCAGGCAGCGCTGGACGTTGACCAGCCGGTCTCCCAGCGGGTGCTCCCGGCCTTCGAGGAACGGGGTCAGCGGGTGCATGCCGGACGTGGTGAACAGGACGGGGTCGCCGGGTGGCGGCAGCAGCGACGTGCCGGTCAGCCCGCGGTGGCCGCGCGAGGTGAAGAAGTCGAGGAACGTGTCGATGACGTGCTGGGTGTCCATGGCGGAGGTCCGATCCCTGGAGTGGTGGGACGACCGGAAAGGGCCACGGCGGAACCGGACGGACCGTTTCCGGTCGCCGGGGGGGTGTCGAGGTCAGGCAGCGGCGGCGACCGACGAGCGGGGAGCTCGCGCGGCCGCGGCGACGTGCTGCGGGTGGACCGACATGCCTCCCACCCTAGGCCGCGGCGCAAGTCGTTTAACCGTCCACTGTGGAGCCGCTGGGCCTTCCGGGTGAAGGCGGCGACGCGGGTCCGCCACCGTTCACGCAGGTCGCGCCGAACAACCGGCGATCGGGACGGGCGGCGGCCCGGCAACGATTCGGCACGGCACCGTTACGCGCACGGCACCGGCCCCGATGTCAGCACCGTGGCGACGAGCACGGCGGGGGACCCCGGACGGGAACAGCACGAGCCGTTCGCGGTCTCCGGGGTGATCGCCGTGCTGTTCCTCGCGAGCGCCTGCGTCTGGGCGTCGGTGCTCGCGCCCGAGGGCGCGGTCGCGGCGGTGACCAGCATCGGCGTCCGGGACCACTGCGCGTCCGGGTGGGTCGTGCCGGACACCGGCGACGCGCCGATCCCGATGGCGGGCAGGCCGTCGGGGTCGGTGCTGGGCAGCGGTGGCGCGGTGACGGTGACCGTGCGCGGCCTGACCGGTGACGAGATCGTGCTGGGGCCGCCGGTCGTCGAGGTGGTCAGCCGCCGCCCGGCGCTGCCGGGGGTGTTCCTGCCCGCGCCGTGCGACGCCGCGCTGCCGCCCGGCTTCCTGACCGCCGACCTGGACCGCCCGACGGTCCTGCTGGCCCCGGACGGGGAGCCCGCCGAGTTCCCGTACCAGGTCACCGGCACGGAACCGGACCAGATCGTGATCCGGCCGGTGTCGACCACCGACGACGTCGAGTGGCGGCTGCGCATCCCGTGGACGTCGGGCGTGGGCACCGGGGAACTCGTGGTGGACGACGACGGGACCCCGTTGCGCACCACCGCGACGAGCGCCGCCCGGCCGTTCTGCGTGGAGCTGCCGGACAGCTCGCGCTGGGTGTCGTGCCGATCCGGGTGACCGGGGGCCGGGCGGTGTGGGACGGTGGATCCGTGTCCGATGTCGAGAAACGCCTCCGGGTCCGCCGGAGCTGCACCAGGTCGCTGTCCGGTCACGGCGAGCCGACGATGCGCGAACGGCTGGCGGGGCTGATCGCCCTGCCGGAGTCCGAGGGCTACCCGGACGTCTACGGCACGGGCGATCCCGTGGCCCTGCTGGAACGCCGGGTCGCCGAGCTGCTGGGCAAGCCCGCCGCGCGGTTCGTGGTCAAGGGCGTCATCGCCCAGCAGGCCGCGCTGCGGACGTGGACGGACACCAGCAGGGTCGCGACCGTGGCTCTGCACCCGTTGAGCCACATCGACTCCGACGAACTGGGCGCCTTCGAGCGGCTGCACCCGCTGCGCGGCGTGCGGCTGGGCGGGAAGCGCGGGTTCGGCGTCGAGGACCTGGACGCCGCGGGTGAGCCGCTCGGCGTGGTCACCGTGGAGCTGCCGCTGCGCAACGCCGGGTTCGCGCTGCCGGAGTGGGACGACCTGGTCGCCCTGTCGCGGTGGTGCCGCGAGCGCGGGGTGCCGCTGCACGTCGACGGCGCACGCCTGTGGGAGTCGGCGGCGCACTACGGCCGCGAGCTGAGCGAGCTGGCCGACCTGGCGGACTCGGTGTACGTGTCGTTCTACAAAGGACTCGGCGGGCTCGCGGGGTGCGCGCTGGTCGGGTCGGAGGACTTCCTGGCGCGGGCCACGCCGTGGCTCACCCGGCACGGGGCCGACGTGTACGCGAACTACCCGAACGCGCTCGCGGCGATCGACGGCCTGAACCGGTACCTGCCGCGGATGTCGGCCTACCGCGACCGGGCGATCACCCTGGCCGCCGCCCTCGCGGGCGTCGCCGGTGTCACCGTCGACGAGCCGCAGACCAACGGGTTCCGCGTGTTCCTGCCCGGTTCGCCCGAGGCGCTGCGCGACGCGCACCTGCGGCTCGCCGAGCGCACCGGCACGTGGCTGTTCCCCGGTGCCGCCGAGACCGACGTGCCGGGGCTGTCCGCGGTGGAGGTCGTGGTCGGCGAGGCGACCTCGGCGGTGACGGACGCCGAGGCGGCGTCGCTGTTCGCCGACCTGCTCGCCTCAGTCGAGGGTGACCGGTAGCGCGGCGAAGCCGTACATGAACGGCGAGACCCGGTGGGCGAGCCGCGAGCGCTCGACACCGAACCCGAGGTTCGGGAAGCGGGCGAACAGCGTGGTCAGACCGATGCGGGCCTCCAGCCTGGCCAGCGCGGCGCCGACGCAGTGGTGCGGGCCGTGGCCGAAGGCGACGTGCGGCGGGTCGGTCCTGGCGGCCGACAGCCGGTCCGGCTCGGCGTACACGTGCGGGTCGCGGTTGGCCGCCCCGACGAGGAACCCGAGCGTGGCGCCCTCCGGGATCGTGACGCCGTGCAGCTCGACCGGCTCGACCGCGAAGCGGAACACCGGCGACAGCAGCACCGGCCCGGAGTGGCGCAGCAACTCCTCGACGACCCGGTCCGTCACGGCCGCGCGCGGCTGGTCGGGGTGGTCGAGGAGCGCGACGACCGCGTTGGCGAGGAAGTTCGCCGTCGTGTCGTAGGCCGCGCCCAGCAGGTTCGCCGCGACGGCGGCCACCTCGTCGTCGTCGAGTCGGTCCTCACCGTCGGACGCCCGCAGCAGCAACGACAGCAGGTCGTCGCCCTGCCTGCCGCGCTTGACCTCCATCTGGCCGCGCACGTAGTCGAGCGTCGCGAGCAGCGCCGCGTTGGCGGCCTCGCGGTCCGGGCTGGTCGCCGCGTCGGACCAGCCGCGCAGCATCGCGTGGTCCGACTGGGGCGCGCCGAGCACCGTGCCGATCGTGGTGATCGCGAGCGGGTAGGCGAACGAGTGCAGCAGGTCCGGCTCGTCCTCCTCCGTCATCGCGTCCACCAGCTCGGCGGCGGTGCGGGAGACGACCGACTCCCACCCGGCGACCACCCTCGGCGTGAGCGTCCCGCCGACGACCCGGCGCTGGCGCGTGTGGTCCGGCGGGTCGAGCACGAACGCCCGCTCCCAGCCCGTGCCGACGCCCATCGCGAGCCCCGACGCCAGGAACCGCTCGCTCGCCGACCGGGTGTCGGCGCTGAGCCGCGGGTCCGTGGACAGGGCGCGGACGTCGTCGTGGCGGGTCAGCAGCCACAGGTCCAGGTCGGCGAACGGCAGGGCCACCTCGGTGACGGGGTCGTTCTCCCGCAGCCACGCGAGCGTGGGGAACGGGTCGGCGTAGTACTCCACCGAGAAGATGTCGGGCAGGAGGCTCGGCTTCGCGACGCTCGTCATGGCACTTCCTCCACCGTTGTCGATCACGCGGTCTGGCGACGGTCGCGAGGATAGGACGCGGCGAGCACGAGCAGTACCGCCATCACGAGCGCGCCGCGGACGTTCGTCCGCGGCGGCTCCGGCACGACGTCAGTCCACCAGCACCTCCACCGTGCCCCGGCCGCCGTCCACCCGGACCCGGTCGCCGGTGCGGAGCCGGGTCGTCGCGTTGCCCGTGCCCACCACGGCCGGGATGCCCAGTTCGCGCGCCACGATCGCCGCGTGCGACAGCGGTGCGCCGATGTCGGTGACCACGGCGGCGGCCCGCGGGAACAGCGGTGTCCAGCCGACGTTGGTCACGGTCGTCACCAGCACCTCGCCGGTCCGCAGCGCCGCCCCGTCCGCGACGGCCGCCACCACGCGGACCATGCCCTCCACGACGCCCGCCGCGCCGGGGAAGCCGGTGACCGCGTCGCCGAGCGGGGCGATGTCGCGCGTCTCGTCGAACACGTCCGCGCGGCGGTCCGCGCCCGCGGCCCAGCGGAACGGGTCGAAGCGACCGCGCACGAGCGTCGGGTACGGCGGCAGGGCGGCGTAGCGGCGGTGGGTCTCGCGGCGGGCCGCGACCCGCTCGACCGGCGCGCGGTCACCGTCCAGGACGGTCAGCAGCTCGTCCGCCGCCAGGAAGAACACGTCGTCGCCGAGACCGGTCACCTCCCCCGCGCGCAGGAAGAACACCCGCAGCACCCAGAAGGCCCTGATCACCTCCGACCGGCCGTCCTCCCGCCCCCGCGCCGCGCGCCCGGCACGGGCCATGCGCTTCTCCAGCGTGGCGACCTTGCCGGGGTGCCGCGCGCGGAACCGGTCGAGCGCGGCGGACCGGGCCTCCCGCTGCCGCGCCAGGAGGGTCCGCACGTCGGTCACCGCGGCCCGCACGCCCTCGACCTCGCGGTCGAGCCACTCCGGGTCCTCGACCGGGCGCGGCACGGAGATCTCGAACTCGTCCGGGCATCGGTGGCCCCAGTCGCGGGTGAACTCCTCGCGGCTCATCTCCCCGCGCGCGACCTGGTCGAGCCCGACGACCGGCCCGAGGCTGGCCAGCGGACCGGTGCCGGTGTGCAGGCCGCTGAGCAGCGCGTTGGCGTCGCCCTCGTCGACCAGCTTGAGCAGCCACGGCCGGATCCGCACCAGCCCGGCCCCGTCGAGCCGCGCCCCCGCGCCGAGCATCCGGCTGGTGTCGCGCAGCAGCGGGTCGACCTCCGCGCGCCACAGCGAGGCCAGGTCGGCGGCCGTCGTCGTCCGGCCGATCCGCGCCCGCAGGTCGTCGCACCGGCGGCGGGCCCGCTCGACGAGCGCGGGCAGCTCCTTCCGGTACGGGCGGATCCGCCGCAGGAACGCCAGCGCGCCCGGCACCGCCGCGCGCAGGATGCTCCACCGCGTCATCGGCAGCGGCGGAACCTCCACATCGGACGGAAGGCGACCGAAGGCCTGCTCGGTGGCCCGGCGCGCCAGGTCCTCGATGCCCAGCGCCGCGCTCACGCCGAGGGCGACGCTGAGGTTGAGGTAGAACCGACCGCCGATGTTGCCCGCCATGCGGTGCGGTCCGAGGCGCGGCACGGACATCGTCTCGGACATGAACACGTCGACCAGCGACCAGGTCGCGGGGGTCATCACGCTCGGGATCGCCTCGCCGAGGTTGGCGCACGTCCACAGGTAGTCGCCGTCGAGGCTGTCGTTCCACTCCTCGTGCGCGGCCACGGTGATCGGCCGGGCCTGCACCACGAACACCTCACCGTCGTGCACGGCCCACTCGACGTCCACCGGCCGCCCGTACAGCTCCTCGATCCGGCGGCCGAGCCCGGCAAGCTCCAGCGCGGTCTCGTCGGAGAGCACCCGGTCGCCGTGCCGCTCGGTGATGCCGCAGGCGCCCAGCACGACCACCTCCGGGTCGGCGTCGCCGGAGACCAGGGCCTCGCCGAGCCCGCGCACGGCGTTCACGACCAGCCGGTCGCGCGCACCGGTCACCGGGTCGGCGGTGAACAGGACCCCCGCGGACGTGGCGGGCACCATCCGCTGCACCACGACCGCGATGGCCACGTCGGCGGGCTCGACGCCGTGGCGGGCGCGGTAGTCGACCGCGCGCTCCGTCCACAGCGACGCCCAGCAGCGCTTCACCGCGGCCAGCACCGCATCGGTACCGGTGACGTCGAGGAACGTGTCCTGCTGCCCCGCGAACGACGCGTCGGGCAGGTCCTCGGCCGTCGCGGACGAGCGGACCGCCACGGGCCCCTCCCCCAGGTCCGCGTAGGCGCGGGTGATGGCGGCCGCCACCTCGGCGGGCGGTTCGTGCCCGGCGAACAGGTCGACGACCTCCCGGTGCGACGCGCCCGCGATCCCGGCGGCCAGGCCGTGGTGCGCGACGAACGCGCGGTAGGCGGCCGTCGTGACGTGGAAGCCCGGCGGCACCGGGAGGCCCGCGGTGGTGAGCTTCGCCAGCGATTCGCCCTTGCCCCCCGCGGTGAGCAGGTCGGCGGCCGGGTCGGCCAGCGGCAGGACCGTCGCGGTCACGAGTCCGCGCCTTCCGGTACGAGGCCCATGACCTCGGCCAGTTCCCGTCGCGCGGAGACGAACGTGGCCTCGACGTGGTCGGCGATCGCCCGGTCGAGCGCGGCCGGGTCGTCGCCGCCGGTCAGGCGGAGGGTGTCCGCGACCATGTCGGCGATCAGGTCGGCCTGCTCGTCGGGGGACAGCCGCATCGGCTCGGGCAGCAGCGCCGCGGTCGTGAGCACCCCGAGGTAGGCGGCGTTGACCAGGGTGACCTGCCCGAGTTCGCCGCGCGTCGCGTCGACCGCGCCGTGAGCCCGCAGGATGGCCAGGAAGTCGCTGAACGAGGGGCGCCACGGGGCGCGCTCCCGCACCCGTTCCGACAGCCTCCCCACCACGGCGAGGTCGTTGAGCAGCACCGCGCGCAGCAGCGGCCTGCCCATCAGCGCCTCCGCGAAGTGCCGGAACAGCGCCCGCGGCCCCGGCCGGTCCACCAGGCGGTCGCGCACCGCGCCGACCATCAGCAGCCGCTCCCGGCGCAGCACGGCGGTGAACAGCTCGTCCCTGGTCTTCCAGTGCAGGTAGACCGTCCCCTTCGCGATGCCCGCGGTACGCGCGACGTCCTCGACGGTGGTCTTGTCGTAGCCCCACCGCTCGATCAGCCCGCTCGCCGCCGCCAGCACCGCCTCGGCCCGCGCCCGACGCCCCTCGACGTCGTCCGTCCGCACTCTCCTGCTCGTCACAGCGACCATCGTGCACCCAATTGACCAGATGTACAAGTTCAGTCAACAGGTCAACCGCAGTGTCGAACCTGGACCAATCACCCGCCCGGTCATGGCCTACGTACGCGTCGCGGAAATGGTTCAACGCTGAGGATCACCATTTCTCCGCAGCGAGGGCGACGGTTTTCCGAGACTGCCGAGCAACGATTCCCACAACCCCGGAAAAACAGCGCCCTGCCAGGGAAATCGCCTTCACCGACGCTACGGCCGACCAGGGCGAATCGGACATTCACGGACCGCGCAACCCCTGTCACCAGCGCGAATCGATCGGTCTACCCGGACGGCGCTCGCCTGGAATCCTGTCTCAACAGGAGCAATTCCGTCCGAACACCCCTAGATTGTCGGCGATCGGTTTCCACACCCTTGGAGAACTGCTGATGATTTCCGCACGCCGTTCCAGCACCAGGTTGACGGCCGCCGCCGTGGCGGTCGCGGGCGGTCTGGTGGCACTGGCCCCGGCCGTCGCGCAGGCCGCTCCCGCCGTGGCCGCACCGGCCGTGCCCTCGGAGCTCTCGGTCCCCGCCGGGAACCACGTGAGCTCCCGCTACGACGCCGTCGGCTACCAGGTGTACGAGTGCAGCGCCGCGGGCACGTGGACGCTGCACGCCCCGAAGGCCAGGCTCTCCACCAGGGGCGACATCGGGGTCCACTTCGGAGGGGTCGACGCGACCCTCCCGGCGGGCCCGTACTGGCAGTCGCTCCGCGACGGCAGCCGCGTCCACGGCGGCGGCGCGGTCAGCTCGCCCGCGCGCGACGGGGCGATCCCCCTGCTGCGCCTGACCGGGCTCGACAGCACCGGCACCGGCGCGTTCGCCGACGTCACCTACATCCACCGGCTCAACACCGTCGGCGGCCTCGCGCCCAGCGGCACGTGCGACCCGGCCGACAAGTCGTTCAAGAACGTCTACTACAGCGCGACGTACTACTTCTACAAGAAGGGCTGACGGCGGACCGGAGCCGCGCCGGGTCGAGGATCAGACCTGGCGCGGCTTCGGGGCGTCTCCGGGCGGGCGGGGCGAGCCGGGGCGCACGGCCATGCGCCTGCGCACCTCGGCGATGGCCGCGGCGAGCTGGTCGAGCTCGTACCAGTCGAACACGCCGGTCCCCGGAGGCGGCATCGCGATCATGGCCTTGCCGGAGTCGGGGTCGATGCCCACCCGAGCCTCCGCTGTTCTCCCCGACACGGTCCGGCAGTGGATGGGCACGCGTCTCCTCGGGTCGGCGGGGTGGCGAACGGCACCGCGGCGGCACCGCCCACCAACTTGCGCGATCCGGAGCGGCTACGTCAATTCCCCGATCAGGTCTGCGGCGGCAGTTCCGGGCCGGTGGTCCCGAGCTGCTCGGTCGCGACCACCCCCGGCACCGGCCAGGTGACGCCCGCCGGTGGCCACCGCGGCACGTTCCCCCGTTCGGGAGAAGAGATCAATTCGTCCTCGACGGGTACCAACCACGTCACCGGGAGGTCCGAGGGTGCCGTCTCAACAGGCCGGAGCACCATTACCGGGACTTGACGCGACATGTGATTGCTCACATCATCGCCCCACGGGTTGACACGGGGGCAGGGCACGTGGGTCTTTCGGGCAGAGTTCGTCCGCCGCCGTGGGGTTCTGTGCTCAACTCGATCCGCACCAGACCGAGGAGGCAGCCGATGTCACCACGTCCACCGCGCCGCGACGCACCTCCCGACACCGACGCGGGCCGTGCGCTGACCTGGTACCGGAACCAGATGGGCTGGGACGTCCGGCTGGTCGACGGCGTCCCCGCCCTGTCCCTGACGCACGGGATGACCGGATTCCTGTTCCCCCGCACGTGGTTCCCGCTCGCCGCGTCACTGATGTCCACAATGGACGTGCAGGGTCCGGTGATCGGCTACCTCGACGAGGTGGAGCCCAGGGCCGCCGCGCTGGCCGACACCAACGACTGCGTGTTCAGCCAGGCGCAGATGCCGGAGGGCGTCACGCTGCTGCGCACGCCCGGAACGGTGCCGCTGCCGCCGAAGGCCGGGTCGAACTGGCTGCTCGAACCCCACAACGAGCGCCGCTGGCTGCCGTCGGCCACCGCGGTGCTGGCGGTGCTCCAGGCCGTCTCCGAGTCGTCGGCGGGCCCGCCACCGCGCGCCCGCCGCACACTGCCCTACCGGCAGCTCCAGGGGGTCCGGCGCTAGGCGAACGCCTGGGTGCCGAGCACCCGGAGCAGGTCGAGCCGCTCCGCGCTGCCCGTGCCGGGCTGCGGGCGCAGGGACACCAGCCGCAACCCCGTGTCCGGGCTGACGATCACGTCGCACTGCATCTGGAGCACGCCCGCCCTCGGGTGCACGTAGGTCTTCCGGCTCGACCGCATCGGCCTGACCTCGTGCAGCCCCCAGACGGCCGCGAACCCGGGGCTGACCTCCAGCAGGTCGGCGACCAGCGCGGCGGCCACCGGGTCCTTCCCCCGCCGCACCACCGACGCGCGCAGGTCCGCCACGTACCCCCGGCCGAGCTGCTCGTGCTCCGCGGGCAGGTAGACGGCCCGGCTCGCCGGGTCGGTGAACCAGCGCCACACCGTGTTGTCCTCGCGGCCCGCCGTGCCCGCAGACGGCCCGAACAGCGCCGCCCCCAACGGGTTGCGCGCGAGCACCGTCGTGAGGTCGTCGCACACCAGCGCGGGCACGGTCGTCAGCGCGTCGAGCACGTGCATGAGCCCAGGGTCGACGTACCCGCTCGGCGCGTGCGCCACCGGCGGCGGGTAGCCCGCCAGCACGTACAGGTGGTCGCGCTCGTCGGTCGACAGCCGCAGCGCGCGGGCCAGGCAGGCGACCAGCGGCTGCGACGGGTGCGGGCCGCGCGCCTGCTCCAGCCGCTCGTAGTAGTCGGTCGACATGTTCGCGAGCAGCGCCACCTCCTCGCGCCGCAGCCCCGGTGTCCGCCGCCGCGCGCCCGGCACCAGGCCCACGTCGGCGGGTCGGAGCGCCTCGCGGCGCACGCGCAGGAACGAAGCCAGCTCGGAGCGGTCCACACCCCGATTGTCACAGGGTTCCGCAAGCCGATCCCCGGACTGCTGATCCCCCGATGAGGGGATCAGCCCGCGATGGCGACCTCGGCCTCGATCTCCACGGGGATGCCGAACGGCAGTTCCGCGACGCCGACGGCCGACCGCGCGTGGCTGCCCGCGTAGGGCCCCCAGAGCTGGAGGACGAGGTCGGAGAAGCCGTTCACGACGGCGGGCGCGGTGTCGAAGCCGGGGGACGCGGCGACCATCCCGAACACCCGCAGCCACGCCGTGACGCGGTCCAGGTCGCCGAGTTCCCGTTGCAGGCTCGACAGCACCGCCAGCGCGGTCAGCTTGGCCGAGACGTAGCCCTGCTCGGGGGTGACGTCGACGTCGATCTTGCCGAACGGGCCCGCGAGCGTCCCGTCGGGGTTCAGGGGGCCGTGGCCGGAGACGTACGCCCTGTTCCCGTGCACCCTGACCCACGGGAACGGCAGGAAGACGCCGGGTGGCAGCCGGAGTTGCTCGGGCAGCAGGAGACCGAGTTCCGCGAGCTTGTACTCGATGCGCACCGACCGAGGCTAACCCCCGCGCCCGCGGTCCTCCAGGTAGCGCGTGCGGTCCGCCTGCCCGCGCCCGAGGACGGGTGGGTCCTCGAACGGCCCGTCGGAGCTGCTCCGCGTGCGGCCCTGCTCCAGGGACGGCTTCCCGACGGCGGGCAGCACCCCCGCCCCGGCCCCCGGCGACGAGAACGGCGCGCACGTCCTGGCCGCCGCGCCGGATCACCGCAGCCACCCAGTGCGGGTCGTCCACCGCCCGGATCATCCGTCAGCGGGACGCGCTCCGGCGGCTCCCGGTCGCGACCCGTGACCTGAACGGTCGACGCACGGGAGGTGCCCACCGCGGACCGGACCACTCGGCCCGGAGGTCCAGCGACCGCACGCCAGCCGGATCGTTGACCGGGTGAACGAACCCCTAGTTCGCCAGCAGCTCCCGCATCGCCCGGCGCGCGGAGGTGGACCGCGACTTCACCGTCCCGATGGGCAGGTCCAGCGTGTCGGCCGCCTCGGCCATGCTGCTGCCGCGCAGGTAGACCTCCTCCAGCACCTCCCGGTGCTCGGGCCGCAGCCGGACGAGCGCCTCGCGGACCGTCACACCGTCCACGACGGACTTGGCGTGGTCGCCCGGCGCCCGCGCCTCGGACGCCCCGTCCCGTGTGATCGACACCTCGTGGGGACGCACCTTCCTGCGCCGCGACAGGTCGATCACGATGTTCGTGGCGGTCGTCAGGAGCCAGCCCCTGACCGACCCGCGCCCGTTGGAGAGCGCTTCGCTGTGCTGCCACGCGCGCACGAGCGTCTCCTGGGTCACGTCCTCGGCCGCGCCCCTGTCCCTGGTCAAACTGGTGGTGTGGGCCAAGATCGCGCCCACGTGCTCGGAGTAGAGCTGGCGTACCAGCGCATCGGCCCCGGTGCGTCGCGACGTCACGGTCCTCCCCTGTCCAGACCGCCGGCGGTCGGACGGCACGCCGTCCCGCAACGGTCTTCCTCACCCCTGGAAACACGTGGTGCTCGCTGTTGAGACGCGGCGCGCGACGTGATTTCCGGCGAATGCGTATCCGGGGCGCGCCGGGCCGCTCCTGTGTCGGAGAAGGCCAACCACTGCCCGCACACCGTAGTTCGCCCGACTTGACGACCAATGACTAAAGTGTGACCACGTGCCCCCCTCGGGGGAGGCACCTACCGCGGCGGAGCGAAGTTGTTCCCAGAAAGCACTCGAAGCAACCTGCGACTGGCCGTGCTCGGTCCCCTTCGCGCGTGGCTCGACGGTGTCGAGGTGGAACTGGGGCCACCTCAGCAGCGCTCGGTCCTCGCACTGCTCCTCGCCCACGGCGGGCAGCCCGTGAGCGTGGCGTCGCTCGTCGACGCCCTATGGGGCGAGGAGCACCCCGGCAGCGCCGTCAACCTGCTGCACCGCTACGTCGGTTCCCTGCGCCGCGCGCTGGAACCGGAACTGGGCCACCGCGAGACGGGGCGGTGGCTGATCAGGGGCGCGGGCGGCTACCGCTTCACCACCGACGCCGCCACGCTGGACCTGCTGCGCTTCCGCGACCTCATGGCGCGGGCGCGCGCCGAGCGCGACGCGGGCGACGAGCGCCAGGCCGTCCACACGTTCGCCGAGGCCCTCGCGCTGTGGGACGGACCGGTGGCGGCGAACACGCCCGCGCCGGTCCGCTCGCACGCCGTCTTCACCGCGCTGGAACGCGAGCACGTCGCCGCGGTCAACGAGGCCACCGACCTCGCGCTGCGGTGCGGCCTGCCGAAACCGGTGCTCGTACCGTTGCAGCGGGTGACGTCGCAGCACCCGTTCGACGAACCGTCGCACTCCCGGCTGATCCTCGCCCTCGCCGCGGCCGGCTACCGGGCCGACGCGCTGGAGGTCCACACCACCATCCGCGCCCGGCTGGCCGAGGAGCTCGGCATCGACCCCGGCCCCGAGCTGCGCGCCGCCCAC
The DNA here is from genome assembly GCF_057122925.1 of Umezawaea sp. Taxonomy (NCBI): domain Bacteria; kingdom Bacillati; phylum Actinomycetota; class Actinomycetes; order Pseudonocardiales; family Pseudonocardiaceae; genus Umezawaea; species Umezawaea sp. The sequence continues at coordinate 16,708 of NZ_DBNGPQ010000176.1, forward strand.
GAGGCCGTGCTGCGCGAGGACGTGGAGCCGCCGCGGCCGGAGGTCCAGCACGAGGTCGCCCCGCTCGCCGACGCCCCCGTTCCCGCGCCGTCGGTGATGCCCGCCCAGCTCCCGCGCGACCTCACGGTCTTCGCGGGCCGCAAGGACGAGCTGGAACACCTGCTGGCCGAGCACGACGACCCGCACGGCGCCACCGCCGTGACGCTCATCCGCGGCATGGCGGGCGTCGGCAAGACCACCCTCGCGGTCCGCTACGTGCACCGCATCGCCCACCTCTACCCGGACGGCCAGCTCTACCTCAACCTGCGCGGCTTCGACCAGACCGGCGACGCCGTGCAGCCGGAGGACGCGGTGCGCCGCTTCCTGGACGAGCTGGGCGTCCCGTCGGCCCGCGTCCCGGTCGGCTTCGACGCCCAGGTGAGCCTCTACCGCAGCGTCCTGGCCGAACGCCGGGTCCTGGTGGTGCTGGACAACGCCCGCGACGCGGAGCAGGTCCGCCCGCTGCTGCCCGGCGCCCCCGGCTGCCACGTCGTCGTCACGAGCCGCAACCAGCTGCTGTCGCTGGTGGCGGTGGAGGGCGCCCGCCCGCTGCTGCTGACCCCGCTGTCGAAGGCGGAGTCGCGGGAGTTCCTCGCCCGCAGGCTGGGCAGCCGCTCGGTGGGCTCGGACCCGGCGGCCGTCTCGGAGATCATCGAACTCTGCGCGGGCCTCCCGCTGGCGCTCGCGATGGTCGCCGCCCGCGCCGCCCTCCAACCGCTGCACCCGCTCAGCGCCGTGGCGGCGGCCCTGCGCGAGACCAGCGACAGCCTCGACAGCTTCTCCGACGCCGACTCGATCATCGACGCCCGTGCGGCGTTCACCTGGTCCTACCAGGCGCTGAGCCCGGCCGCGGCGGACGTGTTCCGCCTGCTGTCCCTGCACCCCTGCCCCGAGATCCCCACCAGGGCGGCGGCCAGCCTCATGGGCCTGCCGGTGGCGAAGGCCGTGCCGCTGCTGGACGAACTGGAACGCGGCCACCTCGTCACCCAGCACGCCCCGCGCCGCTACACCATGCACGACCTCGTGCGCGTCTACGCGACGGAGCTGTCCACCGCGACGGACCCGGCGGAGGACCGCAGGGCGGCCCGCGTCCGCGTCCTGGACCACTACCTGCACAGCGCGTTCACCGCGGCGGCGCTGATCGACCCGCACCGCCCCCGCATCGCCCTGCGACCGATGAGCGAGGGCTCGGTGGTGGAGGTCATCGACGACCGCACGGCCGCCCAGGCGTGGACCACGGCGGCCTCCTCGACGTTGTTCGCGGCCATCGAGATGGCGGCCGAACACCACCTCGACGACCACACCTGGCGCCTCGGCTGGACGTTCGACCCGTACCTGGACCGCAACGGCCACTGGCACCAGAAGGTCGTCGCGCAGGAGGCGGCGCTCGCGGCGACCGAGCGGACCGGCGAGGCGCAGGGCAGCGCGTACGTCCACCGCAGCCTCGGCTTCGCCCACAAGCACCTCGGCAACCTGGTGCGCGCGGCGAGCCACTTCCGCTCGGCGCTGGAGCTGTACGTGGAACTCGGCGACCTCAGGGGCGAGGGCCGCACCCACCAGAACATCGCGGACCTGTGCACCCGGCAGAACATGTACCAGCAGGCGCTGGAGCACGAGGTCCGGTCGCACGAGATCGCCAGGATCCTCGGCGACCAGCTGATGGAGGCCGACTGCCTCAACAACGTCGGCTGCGCGCACAGCGACCTCGGCGACCACGAGCAGGCGATCGTCCTGTGCGAACTGGCGCTGCTGCGGTCGCGGGAACTCGGCAACCGCCCGCTGGAGGCGGCGTCGCAGGACAGCCTCGGCAGGATCCACCACCGGGCGGGGCGGTACCCGACGGCGGTCGAGTGCTACAAGCACGCGCTGGAGACGCACCGGGACCTCCAGGACGTGTACAACGAGGCGGTGACGCTGCGGAACCTCTCGGCGTCGCACCTGGCCATGGGCGACGCGAGGTCCGCGGAGGACTGCGCGAGGCTGGCGGCGACGGTGCTGGGGCAGCCGCTCCCGTTCCCGCTGCCCGCGGCGAGCGCGAGCTAGCTCCTCCGACCACGGGGATCGCGCCTCCGACCACCGGCGCGATCCCCCGGCCGACGCCTCAGCCCGCGAGCAGGCGGTCCAGCTTGGTGAAGGAGCTCTCCCAGCCCAGGCGGGCCATGCTCTCCATCTCCTCCGTGTACGGTCCCTGCCGCAGCACGACCCGCGTGTTCCCGCCCTCGTCGTGGAACTCCACCCGCAGCGAGAACCGGTCGACGGGCGGCTGGTTCCCCGCGCCGTTCCAGGCCTCCGCGCCCACGAGCAGCGAGTTGGGCACCACCTCCAGGAACGTCGCGTCCACCGGGGAGGTGAAGGACGGGTCCTCGTCGCTCACCATCGTGAACCGCTGGTGCCCGCCGACCCGCACGTCGAGGTCGACGGACTCGCGCGGCACGCTGAACCCGACCGGCCCGAACCACTGCGCCAGCTGGTCGGGGTCGGTGAAGGCCCGGTAGACCAGCTCGCGGGGAGCGTCGAACACTCGGGTCATCACCAGTTCGGTGTTGGGCGCCTCGGTCATGTCTGGGTCCTCTCGGTGTCCGTTCGGGCTTGGATGCGACGCAGGTGGGCGTCGAGTCGGTCGAAGTTGGCGTCCCAGAACCGGCGGTACCGCTCCATCCAGTCCGTCGCCTCCCGCAGCGGTCCCGCCTCCAGCCTGCTCGACCGCCACTGGGCCGTGCGGCTGCGGGAGATGAGCCCCGCGCCCTCCAGCACCTTCAGGTGCCGGGAGATCGCCGGGAGGCTGATGTCGAACGGTTCGGCCAGCTCCGAGACGGTCGCGTCCCCGTCCGCGAGCCGGGCGAGGATCGCCCGGCGCGTGGGGTCCGCCAACGCCGCGAAGATGGTGCTGAGCCGATCACTGCTCGCCATGTTTAACCTACTCGTTAATTAACCGACTTGTTAAACATAGCCGGGACCGCGCCGATGTCAAGCCCACCGGGAACTGTCGTACCCCGCTCCTAGACTCGGGCTCCCCGCCACCACAAGGAGTTCCGTGCCCACCGCAGACGAACTGCTCGACGCCGCCGCCGTCACCGGCCTCGCCCGGACCCTCTCCGTGCCCGCTCCGGCCGTCACGGCCGCCGCGGGGAGGTTGGGCGGGCTCGGTCTGCGCGAGCGCACCGACCTCGTGCACGACGCGCTGCTGGCCGACCTGCCCCCGGCGTTCCCGCGGTTCGAGGCCGTGGTGCGCGAGGCCCTGCGCGATCCGGGGTTCACCGGCTGGATGATCTGGCCGGTGACGGAGGCGGTCACCAGCCGCGCGCTGGCGGACGGCGGCACCGAGGCCTTCGACCGGGCCCTCGCGCTGCTGGCGGAGCTCACGCCGAGGCTGACGGCCGAGTTCGGCATCCGGCGCCTGCTGGACGCCGACCTCGGGCGCGCCCTGCCGATCGTGCTGACCTGGACCGACCACGCCGACGAGCACGTGCGCAGGCTCGCCAGCGAGGGCACGCGGCCCCTGCTGCCGTGGGCGAAGCGGGTGCGGGCGATCGTCGAGGACCCGGCGGCGGCCGTGCCGGTGCTGGACGCGCTGCACCGCGACCCGTCGGAGTACGTCCGGCGCTCGGTGGCCAACCACCTCAACGACATCAGCCGCCGCGACCCCGCGCTCGCCGCGGCCACGGCGGCGCGCTGGTTGGAGGGCGAGCCCGCTCCGGAGACGCTGCGGCTCGTCCGGCACGGCCTGCGCACGCTGGTCAAGCAGGGCCACCCGCGGGCGCTGGCGCTGCTCGGGTTCCCGCCCGTCCCCGGTCTGCTGGTGGAGGGTCCGCTGCTCGACACGACGGCCGTGGAGGTCGGCGGCGCGCTGGGCTTCTCCTTCGCCGTGGAGAACACCGGGCCCGCGCCCGCGCGGCTGGCGATCGACTACGTGGTCCACCACCGGAAGGCCAACGGGTCGACCACGCCCAAGGTGTTCAAGCTGACGACCAGGACGCTTGCCGCCGGTGAGCGGCTGACGGTCGCCCGCACGCACTCGTTCAAGGTCATCACCACCCGCGTCTACCACCCCGGCGAGCACGCCATCGCCCTCCAGGTGAACGGCGAGGCGTTCGGGAGGTCGACCTTCACGCTCCTGCCGTAGCGGACGCCCGGTCACGACCACCGCACCGCCCCGGATTTGTCCCCAGGCAGTGGATCTTGTATCTATCGTCCATGAGAACGCGCTCCACCGTGACCGAAGTCGTGTTCTTGCTCCCGCAAGCGTTGTCCCTGCTCGACCTGGCGGGCCCGGTCGCGGTCTACCGGGCCGCCGTCGCCCGCGGCCTGCCCTACCGCTTGTCCTTTGTGGCCGATGGGCCGGACCTGGTCACCGCGGAGGGCCTGGGCCTGCGGGCCGGGGCGACGTGGCCCGACCTCTCCCCCGCCGACCTGGTGTTCGTGCCGGGCGGCGGCTCCGTCTCGGCGGCGAGCCTCGCCGTGCTGCGCCGCCACCACGCGACCGGCGGCACGGTCGTCGCCGTGGGCACGGGCGCCGACTCGCTCGGCCGCGCGGGCCTGCTCGACGGCAGGCGCGCCACCACCCACCACGGCCACGGGCGCGTGCTCGCCGACGCCACCCCGGCCGCGACCGTGGTGGACGACGTCCTGCACGTCGTGGACGGCAGGATCGCGACCTCGGCGGGCGGCGCGAGCGGCCTCGACGTGGCGCTGCACCTGCTCGCAGCGAGCAGGGGTCCCGGTGTCGCCGCGCGCGTCGCCAGGGACCTGCTGGTGTACCCGAGGGGCGCGGGCGACGAGCCGCCCCCCGGCGTGCCGCTGCGGCACCGCGCGCACGTGGACGACCTGACGCACCGCTTGCAGGACCTGATCGAGGACCGGTTCACCGAACGGCTGCGGCTCGTCGACATGTCCCGCGAACTGGGCTTCAGCGAACGCACGCTGACCCGGCACTTCCGCAGGGCGACCGGCCTGACCCCGTTGCGCTACCAGCAGTTGCTGCGGGTGGAGCGGGCCGAGCAGCTCATCGGCCGGGGCGCGACCGTGGACGCGGCGGCACGGGCGGTGGGCCTCACCGACGCCCGCGCGCTCCGCGCCCTGCGCGCCTAGCGGCACGGCGGTTCAGGTGGCCGGTCGAGCGACCACCACCCCCCTGCTGGCAGCCGATGCCGGGGAGCGCCCCTGACCGGTGGCGAGCGGTCGCCACCGGCCGGGGCGGACGCCTCACCGCCGGCGGTCGTCCCGCGCGCGCTCGGTGTCGTCCACGACGTCGACGCGCTCCTTGCGCACCTCGCCGGCCACGGTGCGCTGCTCGGTCACGGTCTCCTTGCCGAGGCCGACGCGCTCGACCGCGACCGTCTCCTTGTCCACCACCGGGCGCTCCTCGTGCAGCACGACCTCGCTCTCCTCGGCGCGGAAGGCCTTGTCGCGCGTGCCCGCGTCGGCGGACGTGACGGGCTCGCGCACGACCCGGACCTCCTCGTGGGAGACGGGCACGGTGACGTTCTGCTGCTCGGTGACGGTGTGCTTGACGAGCCGGACGCGACCGGTCTCGACCTGCTCCGTGCCGACCTTCAGGTGCTCCTCGGAGCGGACCATGCTCTGCTCGTCCCGGCGCCCCGCGGACCGGTCCCGCCCGGCCGCCGACGCGCGGTCGCCGTCGAGCCGGTCGTGGTCGCCGCTGGCGGGCGTGGGCATCCCGTAGTACTCGTACAGGTTGGCCTGCTCGGCGTCGGAGAGCCTGCCGCCCGAGGCGTCGACCTCCGGGGCGTCCTTGACCTTCTGCTTCTCCACCGGCACGGTGATGTGCTTGTCCGACACCTTGGCGCCCTGGATCGGGACGAAGCTCTCCCGCATCCCGAAGATTCCGGTGTGGACGGAGGCCCAGACCGGCTCGCCGCTCTGCTCGTCCAACCAGACCTGCTTGACGGAACCGATCCGGTCACCGCGCGCGTCGATGACGTCGCACTCGTACAGGCGCTCCACCGATTTCTGGTCGATCATCGGACAACCTCTCTCCCGAATGGACTCTTCGTCTCGCCAGCTCTGGCTACCCAGGCCGGCGGAGTCGACTCGGGATCGACCCCAAGGCCACCCGGACGTGAACAAGATCGCCGGTCGGCCGACTGTCCGTAGTCGGCCACCCCCCTGTTCGAGGGCCACGCCCAGGGGATCGGACCGGGCTTCGGTCACAGCACTGGGCCGCGAGCGCGCCGGAGGGGATGATTCGGGGCATGTACGGCATCGGCTCGGAGCCGCGTCCCCAGTCGCGGAGGAGCACCAGGGTCCTGCGGGTCCTCGCGCTGTGCGCGGTGCTCGGGTGGATCCTGTTCATCGCGCTGCGGATCCACTCCGAGCCGCCCCCCGGCTCGGCGTCGCCCGCGGAGCTGGCGCGCGCGTACGGGTCCGCGCTGAACTCCGGCGACGCGGACGGGGTGGTGCCGCTGCTGGGCGGGCCGGTCACGGGTGACGAGGAGGTCGCGGACTACCTGGTCGGGCAGCCGCACGAGGGCAGGTGGCACGTGGCGGCGGTGGAGCTGGACGGTGCGACGTTCCTCGCCGTCAACGACGACCGGGGGCCGGTCGTGCACCTGCCCACCACGAACGACGACGGCCACTGGCAGGTCAACCCGCTGGTGTCGCCGCGTTGACCAGGGGTTACTCCGCCTTCTTGGTCCTGCCGAGGCGCGTGGCGGCGAACGCGCCCGCTCCCGCCAGCACAACGGCACCGATGATCCACACCGACACCGGGACGCCGCCGCCGTCGCCCTCCTCGGAGGCGGTCGACGCCGCGGGCGCGCTGGACGTGGCCGGGGGCGGGGTGGTGGGCGCGGTGGTGGTGGTGGGCGCGGCGGAGGTGGTGCTGGGCGTGGCCGCGGCGGCCAGCGTGAAGCGGAGGTCGGCGCCGACCTCGTCGCCGTCGTCGGACACCACGCGGTAGCCCAGGACGTACTCGCCCGCGGGACCGGTGGGCTCGACCACCGCGGTGACCACGGCCCCCGCCGCGTTCACCTGGGCCACGTTCCACGTGACCCCGTCCGGCCCGGTCACGGTGATCGGGGTGGCGGCCAGGCCGACCGGTTCGCTGAAGGTCAGCACGACCTGCGTCGGCGCGGTGGGCAGCGACGCGCCCGCGGCCGGATCGCTGCTGATCAGCTCGGCGTGCGCGAACGCGGGCGCGGCGGTGCCCACCAGCGCCAGGCCGGTCAGCAGGAGCGCGGCGCCTAGGCGTCGGAGGTTCATCGGCGGGCCTTTCGTGGTCCGGAGGCAGGGCATCCCCCCGGTAGTCGTACCAGGTGGCCGCTCGGTTCCCGAAGACCCGTTCGCGACGACGGCGAGGCGGGAGGACTACGTGAGGGTGTTCGGCACGTTCCGGTGCGGGCCGAAGTAGCCGACGTACACCTTGGCCGTCCCGCGGTCCGCGACGAAGTACACGCGGGGCAGCAGCGTGCCGCGTCCGACGCCGATCTTCAGGTGGGCCTCCATGAAGACCGCTCCCGAGGGGTCGTAGGCGCGGTCCACCGGGAACATGCGCTTCGCGCTCATCCGGCCGGACCTGCCGACGGTCTTGCTCTCGCTCATGGCGAGCTTCTTCGCGTTCGGCGGCCACACGTGCGGGTGGTGGGAGTTCTCGCACCACGCGCGGAAGTTGCCGGGGTTCTCCTGCGCCGCCAGCGCCTCGCCGTAGGCGTGCAGGGCGAGGAAACCGCGCCACGCGTTCTCCCCCCAGGTGCGCGACCCCGGCACGTTGTCGATCTTGTCCAGTTGCACGCACGCCTCGACCGGCAGGCTGAGGTGGTCGGCGAGGTGCAGGCGCGCCAGTTCCGCCGCGTGCGACGGCGACTCCGCGGTCACGGGCAGGTCGCGCGCCGGGGTGACCTCCTCGGGCACCAGGCCGCGGTAGACGGTGGTCAGCCTGCCCCGCAGCCTGCTGTTCTCCTCCTCCAGCCTGCGCTGGTCCCGCACGGCCTCCCGGTACCTGCGGTCCAGTTCGTCGAGCTGCTCCTGCTTCTCGGCCAGTTCGACGTCGGCCATCACCAGCAGTTCCTCGATCTCCGGGGGCTCGCGGGGCTCGACCGGGTCGAGCACGACCGGGTCGGCGGGCGGGGTCTGGGAGAACTCGACCTGTCTTCGCTCCGGTTCGGGGCTCCGTCTTCGGTCGTCCCGGTTCCGGCCCCGGAGGATCCCCCACACCGCTCGCGACAGCATCGCCATGGTCGCCACCCTCTTCGTCGTCGTCGAATGACCGCGATCAACCTTGCCACGCCGGGAACGGCGCTTCCGGGTCGTTTCCTTGACAGATCGGGGTCAGTCGCGCACCCCACGCGTCCTTCGAACGGCCGAGCCCGCTCGGGTGGTGTCGATCGCGGCGCGGACGTTCGGGCTACGGGATCCCTACCTTGGGAGTACCACTCGAGCGGCTCCGAGTATGTGAGCGAGGTTCGACCATGGTCGAGTTCGACACCGGCGCACCGGGGGACGACGCTTCACGTCCGGTGCACCAGCACAGCGGGATGGCCGAGGTGCGGCACGTGGAGTCGGCGACGAAGCAGTTCCGCGCCCTCGACTACCGGTTCGGCGGGGAGTCCTGCCGCGAGGCGGTCCTCACCCTCTCGTCGTGGAGCGAGCGGGTGCTCTCCCACTCCAGCACCACGGAGACCGTGCGGGGCAAACTGGGCTCCGCCATGGCGGACCTGCACAACCTCGCGGCGTGGACGTGCTTCGACTCGGCCGAGGAGGTCCTGGCGTGGATCCACGTGCGCCGCGCCTCGGAGTTGGCCGCGCTGGTGGGCAACCACGACCTGACCGCCAACATCCTCTACCGGACGGGGCGCTTCCACCTGCACCACGACGTCCTCGACGAGGCGCTGACGGCGTTCCGGCTCGGCGAGGTGACGGCGCGGAGGGCGGAGTGCGGGCTGAGCGTGGCGATCCTGTGCGTCAACCAGGCGTGGACGCACGCCAGGATGGGCGACAGGGACCTGGCGCTGACGCGGATGGGCACCGCGCGGGACGCCTTCGAGGCGGCCGACCGCGGTGCGCCGCCGACGTGGTCGGCGTTCTTCGACGAGGTCGACCTGGAGGCGATGACCGGGATCGTCTACACCGAACTGGCGCGCTCGGTCGACCCGGCCTACACGTCGTTCGCGATCCCGCCGCTCACCTCGGCCATCGCCAACTACCCGGAGGGGATGACCAGGAGCCGGGCGCTGAGCCAGATCGCGCTGACCCTGAACCACGCGCTGGAGCGGGACTTCGAGCACGCGGCCAAGGTCGGTCTCCAGGCCGTGGACTCCTCGGCGAAGGTCTCGTCGACGCGCACCAAGGACCGGCTGCGCGCGCTGCGCGGCCTCGTGTCCCTCTTCGCCGACGACGACATGCGCGCACTGGTCGAGCGGATCGACCGCTTCACCCGTGCCGCCTGACCGGCCGGCACCTCACGGCAGGATGCCGAGGGACTTGGCGTGCAGGACGGTGGCGAGCCGGTCCGCGGTGCCGAGCTTGCGGTACAGGTGCTGGAGGTGCCGGTGGACGGTGCGCGGCGAGATGTCGAGCCTGCGGGCGATGGCGTCGGCGGTCAGGCCCTCGGCGAGCACCGCCAGCACCGTGTGCTCCCGCTGGGTCAGGCGGTGGCGGCCCGCGTCGACCAACCGCACCACCGGCGCGATCGCGTCGTCGGGGCGGTACCGCCCGGCTTCGTCGAGGACGGCCGCCAGCGACGCGGGGGCCCGGTGGGGGTCGTGCGCCACGACCAGCAGGATCGGGGTGCGGGGCCCGCGCCGGACGAGGTGGTCGAGCAGCGCGATCGACGCGGGGTCGGCGTGGTGGACGCCGTCGAGCAGCACCACCGTCCCCGCGGGCCCGGACATCGCGTCCAGCGTCGCCGCCACGGCCCGGTGCAGCCGGTGGTGCTCCGCGTCGGCCACGCCCAGCGCCTCCCGCGCCCAACCCGGTGTGCGCAGCGACCGGAACAGCCCGCGCAGCAGCAGGTTCGCGTCCTGCTCCAGCTCCGTGAACTCCTCGGGGTTCCCGGTGGCGTGCTCGAACGCGTCCGCGAACACCCCGTAGGGCGACGACCGCTCGTCGGCGCGACCGCGCAGCACCGGCAGTTCGTTGCCGCCCGCCAGCAGCGCGTACGCGTCCAGCAGCCGCGTCCGTGCCAGGTCCGACCGCTCGGCGACCGGGACCACCCTCACCCCCGGCCGGTCGTCGCTCGCCAGCAGGCTCGCGAACAGGTCCGACGCCGCGTCGTGCTCCGCGGCGGTCGGATCGGGCAGGGGTTCGACCGAACCGTGGACAGCGATGCTCATCCCAGGCCCCCATCAGTTGTTCGACGGTCGGGCATAGCCATACCACCAGACACAGAGGGACCAGACGGGTGACAAATACGTGTTCGGGCCGACGAATCCGCCGGAGTGGGGAAAATGCCACGTCGCGCGACGGCCGGGCCGCTACCGCGTCGTGCGCTCGATGAGGGCCGCGACGCCGTCCAGGTACAGGTTCAGCCCGAACAGCCCGTCGACCTCCTCGTCGTAGGGGACGTCCGCGTCGAACACGCCGGAGGCGACCAGCTTGCTCAACGCCGGGAACCGCTCCGGGTCGACCACGGCCGCCAGCGCCCGCCCGTACTGCCGCCCGAACGCCTCCGGGTTCTCCTGGTAGCCCGCGGCCAGGTCGGTGCTCAGCCGCGCCTCGCCCTGGACGTAGGTCAGCAGCCCCATCACCACGCCGACCTTGGAGTCCTCCGACAGCCCGCTGTCCCCCAGCGCTCCGAGCGCCCGGTCGAACCAGGAGAGGTTGTTCGGACCGACCGGCGGTCCGCTGATGGGGAGGTGCACCACCCAGGGGTGCTCGCGCAGCGCGTCGAGCACGCCCCGCACCCAGACCGTCAGCGCCGCGCGCCACTCCAGCCCCTCCGGCAGCGCGGGCGCGGGCCCGATCGCCGCGTCGGCCATGAGCAGCAGCAGGTCGTTCTTGCTCTTCACGTGCCGGTAGAGCGCCATCGTGGCGTTGCCGAGCCGCTCGGCGACCTTGGCCATCGACACCGCGCCGATCCCGTCGGCGTCCGCGACCTCGACGGCGGCGCGGGTGATGTCGGCGACCGTGAGCGACGGTTTCCGGCCGCGCCGCGCGGTGTCGCGCAGCCCCCAGAGCAGGGCCACCTCGGCGGGCAGGTCGTTCTCCTCGGTCATCCGCTCCCTCTCGTCCGAGCCAGTCTAGGAAAGCCCCTTCCGATCGCTTATGCGTATGAGATACGCTTTTAAGCGTACGCACTACGCACAAGGGGGACCGGTGATCGTCGAAGCAGAGGGCCTGACGAAGCGCTACGGCGCGACAACGGTGTTGGACGGTGTCGACCTGCGGGTCGAGCGGGGCACGGTCGTCGCCCTGCTGGGCCCGAACGGCGCGGGCAAGACCACCACCGTCCGCATCCTGACGACGTTGACCAGGCCGAGCGCGGGCACCGCACGGGTGGCGGGCCACGACGTCGTGCGCGAACCGGCGAAGGTCCGCGCCACCATCAGCCTCACCGGCCAGTTCGCGGCCGTGGACGAGCAGCAGACCGGCCGGGAGAACCTGGTCGTGATCGGCAGGCTCATGCACCTGGGCCCGGCGGCCGGGCGCCGCGCGGCCGACCTGCTGGACCGCTTCGACCTCGTGGACGCCGCGGACCGGCGGGTCAAGACCTACAGCGGCGGCATGAGGCGCCGCCTCGACCTCGCGATGAGCCTGGTGTCGAACCCCGAGGTGATCTTCCTGGACGAGCCGACCACCGGCCTCGACCCGGTCAGCAGGTCGACCGTGTGGGACGCCGTCAAGGACCTGGTGACCTCGGGCACGACCGTCGTCCTGACCACCCAGTACCTGGAGGAGGCCGACCGGCTGGCCGACCACGTCGCCCTGCTGCACCGCGGGAGGGTCGCGGTGCAGGGCACCACGGACGAGGTGAAGTCACGGGTGGGGGGCCACCGCCTGACCCTCGGCTTCACCGCCGAGCCGGACGCCGCCCGCGCGGCGGAACTGCTGTCCGCCCAGCAGGTGGACGGCCCGCTGACCCTGGGCCTCCCGTCGGACGGCACCGCCGCCCACCAGCACCACGTCCTGGACACCCTGCGCGCGGCGGGGGTGCCGGTCGCCACGGTCGGCTCCCACCGCCCGACCCTGGACGACGTGTTCCTCGCGTTCACCGGTGGAGCGACCCGATGACCGCCGCGCACACGGGCTTCGCCAACGCCCTCTCCGACCACCTGACCCTGATCGGCCGCTGCGTCCGCCTCACCCGGCGCAACACCGAGACGCTGGTGATGTCGATCGCCCTCCCGCTGCTGATGATGCTGCTGTTCGTCTACGTCTTCGGCGGCGCGATCACCACCGGGACCGCGTACCTGGACTACGTGGTGCCGGGGATCGTCCTGCTCTGCACCGGCTACGGGGCCGCCTCCACCGCCATGGCCGTCACGAACGACATGACGACCGGCATGATCGACCGGCTCAGGACCCTTCCCGTCCGCGGCTCGGCCGTGCTCACCGGGCACGTGGCGGCCAGCGTCGTCCGCAACGCCGCGTCCACCACGATCGTCGTCTCCGCCGCCGTCGCCCTGGGGTTCCGGCCGAGCGCGACCGTCGTGGAGTGGCTGCTGGTGGCGGGCCTGCTGCTGCTCTACGTCCTTGCTCTCTCCTGGCTCGCCGCGGGCCTGGGCGTGATCGCGAAGTCGGTCGAGTCGGCCAGCGCGCTCACCTTCGTGATGCTGTTCCTGCCGTACCTCAGCAGCGCCTTCGTCCCGACGCACACCATGCCCGCCTTCCTCGGGGGCATCAGCGAGCACCAGCCGATCACCCCGGTGATCGAGACCGTGCGGGCGCTGCTGACCGGCACCCCCGTCGGCGACAACGGCCTGCTCGCCGTCCTGTGGTGCACGGGCCTGCTCGCGGCGTCGGTCGCGTTCGCCACGTGGCTGTTCCGCCGCCGCGCCGCGGCGTGACGACGAAACCCCTACGCGTCCCCCGGCCGCGGAGGGGGTCGCGGGGGAACGGGCGGTCGGCCATCACCCGGAGGTAGCAATCCGCGCGGGGCGGGCGCTACGGCATCAGGACGATCGCGCCCGCCCTCCGCGGGGCTCCGGGGGGCCTCCTCGGCCGCCACCCCGAGCTGTACCGGCTCGGGGTGGCGGAACCGCGTGATCGCATCCGATCCGAGACGCGACTCCGCTCCCCAACACCCTCCCACCTGCGAGGACAGCGACTGGAGACACCCGTAGAACACCCCTGAACGCGAATGATATTCACCAAAAAACGGCGTCATATAACGATGTTTTAGGGGTTAGCAGGGGTAGGAGTACTGCGCCGAAGGGAGGAATCTCAGTGGGGTGCCCTTACCGGAGAGCAGCCAGACAGGGGTTGCTCCGATCTTCGAGCGGAGTCGCGTTGACGACACAACGAAGTGACTGGGATGCCATCGTCGTCGGTGGAGGTCTCGGCGGCCTGACGAGCGCCGCGTACCTGGCCGCCAGCGGACGCAAGGTGCTCGTGCTGGAGCAACACGACTGGGCGGGTGGCAACAGCCACGTGTTCCGGAGGCGGAGGAAGTACGAGTTCGACGTCGGCGTCCACTACCTCGGCGACTGCGGGGAGGACGGGATCATCCCGACCGTGCTGCGCGGTCTCGGGGCCGAGGGCAGGGTGGAGTTCCACCAGCTCAACCCCGACGGGTTCGACAAGATCGTGATGCCCGGCCTCACGTTCGACGTGCCGTCGGACTGGGAGGAGTACCGGCAGCGCCTGGAAGCGGCGTTCCCCGACGAGGTCGAGGGGATCCGCGAGTACTGCGAGGTCGTCCGGGCGACCGGCGGCGAGCAGCACTTCGCGCTCGGCTGGGCGCCGGACATGCCGTTCGAGGAGATCATGGAGGGCACGCAGTACCTCCAGGGCTGGGGCTGGCACAAGCTGGTCACGCTGTTCGACCACTGCAAGCTCTCGACGCGGCTGCGGACCGTGCTGGCCGCCCAGTCCCCGAACTACGGCCTCGGCCCGACCGAGGTGTCCGTCGCGACGCACTCGATGATCACCGACCACTACATCCGAGGCGCCTACCACCCGGTGGGCGGCGGCCAGATGATCGCGGCCACGCTGACCGAGGTCATCGAGGCGCACGGCGGCGAGATGCGCACCAACTCCCAGGTGGACCGGATCCAGGTCGTCGACAACACCGTCAGGGGCGTGGTGCTGGAGGACGGCACCGAGCTGACGTCCCCGCTGGTGATCTCCAACGCCGACTACCGGCGCACGATCCTCGACCTGGTGGGGCCCGAGCACTTCTCGCCGGAACTGGTGCGCGACACCGAGGAAGCGTCGATGGGCCTGCCGTTCGCGACGGTCTACGTGGCGCTGGACCGCGAGCTGGACACGCGGCCCGAGGACGCCAACATGTGGTGGTACGCCGGGGACGACATCGAGCACCTGTACGAGAGCCTGCACAACGACGGGCAGCCGGAGGAGATCAAGCACCTGTTCATCTCCTTCGCCTCGCGCAAGGACGGCGACTCGCGGCACATGCACCCGAAGGGCCACTCGACGTTCCAGCTGATCACGCTGTGCCCGCCCGGCTACGAGGGCTGGGGTGTGGAGAGCGGCCCCGCCGACGGCGGGAAGTACCGCCGCGACCCGAACTACCTGGCCGAGAAGGAGCGCTTCACCGAGGCCGTCGTGAAGGCCGGTGAACGGGCGCTCGGCCCGTTCCGCGACAGCATCGTGCACCTGGAGATGGCGTCGCCGCTCACGCAGGAGCGCTACACCCGCTCGTCCGGCGGCACCCCGTTCGGCATGGCCAAGTGGGGCGACGCGGGCCAGCGGCCGGTGTTCGAGACCGGTGTGGGAGGCCTGTACGTCGTCGGCCAGAGCACGCAGTTCGGCAGCGGCATCACCGGCGTGATGGCGGGCGGCGTGGTGTGCGCGGGCCAGATCATCGGCAGGCCCCTGCTGTTCGGCGAGATCGCGAAGGGCTCGGTCGTCGGCAACAGGGAACTCCTGCCGGAGCGCCCGGCGGGCTGGGACCCGGTGGCCGTCTCGCGCGGCGCCGCCCGCGCCAACGCGCGCGGCCTGGCCACGCTGGCCTGACCGCACCGCCCCTCCCGTCCAACGGGGGACCGCCTCGGCGGTCCCCCGTTTCGGCGTGCCCGGCGTTCGGGCCGCGATTCCCCTCCCGCGGTGGAATCGCACCACCGGGTCCGCACGTCACCTGCGACTTCCCCGGCGGCTCCGGCGCGCGCTCCTGAATCCGTTTAACCAAGCCGAATCCTCATCCGATCCGGCGTCGTGGCCTGCTACTTTCCGTCATCACCAGTGACGCACACGTACCACGGAGGCCCCGATGACCGCCGCCATCCCCAAGCGGGTCGTCAACATCATCATCGGGCGCAAGCTCGAAGCACTGCGCAACGCGTGCTCGATGAGCCAGGCGGAGGCGGGCAAGCTGCTCGACTGCACGCAGAACAAGATCGGCAACATCGAGCGCGGCGAGAGCGGCGTCAAGATCCCCGACCTGACGACGCTGCTCGACGGCTACCACACCGACGCCCCCCTCCGCCACGACCTGCTCGACATGGCCCGCGGCCGGGAGGGCAGGTACTCCCCGAAGTCCCTGCGCGCCCGCTTCCACGGCACCATGCGCGAGGTCGTCGACCTGGAGAACAGCGCGCACTACCTGTGGCAGCACACCTCGATGACCATTCCGGGGCTGCTCCAGACCGAGGCCTACACGCGGCACCTGATGCGCTCGGTCCGACCGTCGCGAACAGCCGAGGCGATAGAGGAGGCGACGGTGAACAGGCTGGAGCGCCAACAGGTGCTGGAGAACCCCGACCGCCGGTTCTGGTTCATCATCGACCAGGCCGCGTTCGAGCGCATGGCCAACATGTCCGGCAGCAACGCGATTCGGCGTGGTCAGAAGGACCACATCGCTGGGATGATCGACCGTCCCAACGTGGAGGTCCAGATCGTGCCGTGGGAAGTCGGGTACTACTGGGGCCAGGAGTCGAACTACACGGTCTTCGGGTTCGACAGCGAGCCACCGGTCGAGGTGGTCCACGTAGAAGGGGTCAGGGACGGCAAGGTCACGGCCGAGGAGGAAGAGGTCGCCGACTTCCTCGAAGTGTGGGAGCAGCAGAAGGCCGCCGCACTGGGGCCCGAGCAGTCCCGCACCTTCCTGCTCGCGAGGTGACATCCAGGAAGGAACGTGACCCGCACATGACCGACACCCGCCCGACGCCGCGAGCCCCCACGATCTCCGGGTGGCGCAAGGCGACCTACAGCAACCCCGACCAGTCGTGCGTCGAGATCGGCCACCTCGGTGCCGCCGTGGGGGTGCGCGACACCAAGAACCGGACCGCGGGCACCCTGGCGTTCCCGAAGGGGGCCTGGGTCCGGTTCCTGTCGCAGGTCACCCGGACTTGACCAGCTCGGCGCGGCGCCGCTCGACCGCCGCGCCGAGTTCAGCCGGGTCGCAGGTCGCGATGTGGTCGCGCAGCAGGGAGTGCGCGAACCGGTACTGCCCCTCCACGTGCAGCAGCAGCATCCGGTCACCCGCGAAGCTCAGCAACGCCTTGCGGCGCAACGGCAACTCCCCCAGGACCAGCGGCCGGGACAGCGCCTCGGCCATGCCGGTGGAGATCATCTCGAACGGCAGCAGGTGCTCCCGCGCCGACGTCGGCGCGCTGAACAGCCCGATCAGCACGCCGGTCATCGGCCCCAGCACGGCCGTGGTGAGCGACGCGCCGGACCAGAACGCCAGCCCCGTCCCCACCAGCGTGCCGATCCCGCCGAACGGCAGCGCGACCAGCAGCCACCAGCGGCCCCGGCCCGCGAGCGCCGTCGACTGGTCGACGTGCAGCGCCCGCCACACCCCGAAGAACCCGCTGACGAACAGGCTCGTCGCGAGCCCCGCGAGCAGTCCGATCCCCAGCCCCACCAGCAGTTCCCGCGACGGACCCGTCCACACCATGACGGCGGCGGGCAGCAGCGACACCGCGACGGCCCAGTAGGGCGCGTCCTTCACCGCCTCCAGGTGGACGCTGGCGCTCAGCGCCACCAGGAACGTGATCACGATGACCGCGGCGAACGCGAGCGGCACCGGCAGCTGGTGCAGCAGCAGCCCGATCCACGAGCCGACCACGCCGAGCACCAGCCCGACCAGCGCGCCCAGCACCAGCCCGGCCGCCGCGGCGAGCAGCCCCCACGTCCTGGTGCCGTCCGGGCGCTTGAAGACGAACAGGTGCGTCACCAGGAAGTGGTTGACCACGATGACCAGCGCGGTCAGGCTCGCCCCGGTCAGCAGCCCGGACAGCAGGCCGAGCCGGAGTCCCACCACGGTGGTCAGCGCGCCGACGGCCCCCGCGAGCACGGCGGGCTGGACCCGTTGGAACAGCAGCCAGATCGGGGTCGCGGGCAGGAGTTCGAGCCACGCCACCCTGCTGGGCAGCCTGCCGCGCGCGACCAGGTCGTTCCACAGTGGACTCGCGGCGAGCCTGGCCAGGAACCGCAGCGAGCGGAAGGCGCGTTCCGGGGACGGCGCGGAGATCGACGCCGAGTCGCGCGCGACCATCTCCACCAGGTAGGTGTCGAGCAGGTCGCGCTCGTCACCGACGTGGACGTCGCGGCCGACCCGGCCCGTGCGGTAGGTGAGCGCCAGCAGGTCCAGCATCAGCGGCGTCTTCACGGTGTTCCACAGCTCGGGCTCGCGCTCCAGCGCCTTGCGCAGGCCGTCGAGCCGGGGGCTGACCGACTCCAGGTACTCCTCGACCTGGTCGCGGTCGAGCGGTTCGACCCGCACGGCGTGCTGCGAGCGCAGGGCCGTCTTCAGCCGCTCGTACTCCGAGATCCGGCTGGCGACCGCGATGCGCGGCACGGCGGACCGCTTGCCCAGCGCGTTGATCTGCTCCACGCAGCGGTCGCGGTCGTCGGGCGCCACCTCGTCCAGCCCGTCGAGCAGCAGCGCCAGCCTCCCCTCGGCGAGCCACACGCGGCCGACGGCGACGGGGATGCGGTAGTGGCGCTGGACCTCGCGCAGCAGCCACTCGACGAAGTCGTCGGGGGTGGCGGACCGACCGCGGTCCTTGGGCTTGAGCGCGGTCGCGGACCACGACGACAGGTCGACCAGCACCGGCACGGGCTGGTCGTCGTCCGCCCGCGCCCGGCTGAGCAGGTCGGCGCACAGGTCGACCAGCAGAGTGGACTTGCCGGAACCGGGGGCGCCCAGCACGAGCAGCACCTCCCGCGTCTCGGCGAACACCTCGGCGATCCCGGACGGCGGCTCGTCCGGGTCGGGCCTCTCACCGCTGTCGATCCGCGCCAGCACGGGGTGCGGCGGCGTCGTCAGGCCCAGCTTCACCACGATCTGCTCGGCGAACGAACCGTGCCTGCGGCGCAGCACCTCGCCCTCGACCCGACCCACCGCGTCCACCCGGTGCGACGGGTGACCGGGGCGCCTCGGGATGAACCGCACGCCCTGGTCGCTGCCGCGGTCCCAGAGCACGAGCCCGACCATGACCCCGGTGAGCAGGACGATCACGGGCCAGAGCCAGTCCACCACCGGCCCCAGCACCTCGGGGGCCGTTCCTCCGGTGGCCACGTTGATGGCGACCGGCAGCAGCCCGAGGATCGTCACGACCCCCACGACGACGAACGCGACTACCCGCACAGTCCTGGCCGCGGATCTCCACACCATGATCACCTCCCACGTCGGAAACCGACCGTAGTGG
Source organism: Umezawaea sp. (assembly GCF_057122925.1). Taxonomy (NCBI): domain Bacteria; kingdom Bacillati; phylum Actinomycetota; class Actinomycetes; order Pseudonocardiales; family Pseudonocardiaceae; genus Umezawaea; species Umezawaea sp. The sequence goes on from NZ_DBNGPQ010000176.1 coordinate 35,478, forward strand.
CGAACCGGCCATCGGTGGTAGGTGCGCGCGACTCGATAGCCCGATCGGCCGCTGCGCGCGGCCGAATCGGGCGGTCGACTACTACCCGGTCATTGTCGCCGGCCGCGTTCCGGCGACGTCAACCCCTATCCGGACGCGGCTCGCCTGCCCGGCGGGAGGAGCGGCGCCCGAGGCGCCTGCCGAGGTTGGTCCTGACCGCCCGCAGGACGGTGCCCGGCGTGGCGAGCGTGTTCGGGTGGGCCGTCATGAACGTGACGGCGTTGAACCGCTTCGCGACCTCCACGTCCGTCACGGTCGCGTCGAGGATCTGCCCGGTGACCCACCGCGCGACCCGGTAGCCGCGCGGGTACGGACCCCCGATGTGCGGCAGCGCCAGGTCCGGGGTGGCCGAGGTCTGCCACGCCGAGTCCACGACGACCTTCTGGAGGGCGAAGAACCCCGTCGCGGGCGCGTCGAGGGCGGGCTCGGAGCGCAGCCACTCGGACAGGCACGACGCGTGCAGCGCGGCCGACGTCATGCCCTGGCCGTAGATCGGGTTGAACGACGCCACGGCGTCGCCGACGCTGACCAGCCGCGCCGGGAACCGCTCCAGCGCGTGGTAGGCGCGCCTCCTGCTGTCCGCCTGCTTGTACTGGCGGACGTCGCCGAGCATCTCCTCCGAGGCGGCGGTGCGGAACGGCTCCGGCAGCCGGTCGCAGATCCGGCGGAACTCCTCCGGCGTGGCACCGGGCCTGTCGTCGCCGTACCCGCCGAACATGATCATCCACCGACCGCCCTCGACCGCCTGGAACGCGGCGGGCGCGACGCCGTCCGGCCTCTCGTCCTCGTCCCAGAACGAGATGCCCGCGACGACCTCGGGCTCGGCCGAGCGCCGGAAGTACGCGGTGGTGTAGTTGATGTCGATGGGCATCCGCTCCATCGACGGCTTCTCCCACCCGGTCGCCTCCAGCCAGTCGCCGAGCCTGCTCGACCGGCCCATCGCGTCGACGACGAAGTCCGCCTCCTCGGTGACCTCCACCCCGTCGTCACCGGTGTGCCGCACGCCGACGGCACGCCCGTCGACGACGTCGACCGCGGTCGCCCTGCCCCGCGCCGCGGTGACGTTCGGCAGTGCGAGCACCCGGCGGCGGACGAGCGACTCCAGGAACGGCCTGCTCCCGGTGATCAGCTCCGCGGTCGGGTCGTCGACCTTCTCCTCGCCGTTGAAGTAGGCGCGGAAGCGGCCCGGCTTCGCGAGCACCGCGCCCTCGGCGACGGCCTCCTTCGAGAACCCCTCGAACCAGCGGTCGAGCTGCCTGCGCCCACCGGGCAGCAGCGTGTGCACCTGGGCCGACTGCGGCACGCCCCGGCGCTCCTCCGCCCGCTCGGTCCGCTCGTCGCGCTCGACCACCACGACCCGCTCGGCGTGGTCGGCGAGCACGCGCGCGGCCAGCAGGCCCGCCACGCTGCCGCCGAGCACCACGGCCCGGTCGAACAGCGTCCTGGTGTGCGTCGGCGGCTCGGTGGTGGCGAGCCGGTCGAAGACGCGGGCGGCGGACTCGGGCATGCGGGCCCCTCCGAGGTGTTGATCACGTGGACCCCCGACCGTAGCCGTCCGCCCCGGAGCGCTCGGCCGGACCCCGTCCGTCAGGGGGCCAGCAGCGCGCCCGCGGCCTGGTCGGCGAGCCAGCCCGCCGCCTCGTCCCAGTCCCAGCCCAGGTCGCGGGCGGTCCGCCAGGCCTCGAACCCGAAGTAGAACCACAGGACCTGCCCCACCCGGTCGGCGTCCAGGCCCGGCCGCAGGCCGCCGACCTCCACCAGCCGCAGGGCGACCCGGTCGAGCCGGTCGCGCACGACACGGGTGGCGGCGGTCGCCGCGGCGGCCACGTCGGGGTCGGACGTGCGGTTGTCGAGCAGGATCCCGACCGCCCGCCAGCGCGCGCGGCGCACCCGTGCGGTGCCCTCGGCGGTGAGGCGCAGGATCTCCCCCGCGTCGTCGGACTCCACGATCCGCCGCACCGTCTCGACCGCGACCGGGTCCTCGGCCCCGTCGTCGCTCAACGCCATGACCAGCGCCGACTTGCCGCCGACACTGGTGTACACGGTGTTCAGCGCGACCCCGGCCGCCGCGGCGACCGCCGCCACGCTGGTCCGCGCGTAGCCCTGCTCGGCGAACAGGGCGGCCGCCGCGTCCACGATCGTGCGCCGCGTGTCCTCCGCGTGCCGGGCTCGCACGGACGACCGGTACTCCCGCGTTGCCATGGGCCGATGATAGGGCCCACCTGATTTCAGAGTATGGTCATTACTATGAATCTAGGTTCTAACCAATCAATTGAGACGTACGAGGTCATCGTGGTCGGCGCGGGCCCGGTCGGGCTCTGGACCGCGGCGGAGCTGGCGCTCGCGGGCGTGTCGACGCTCGTGGTCGAGCGCGCCGTCGAGCGGAGCCCGCACTCCAAGGCGATGGGGATGCACCCGCGCACGATCGAGGTCCTCGCCCTCCGCGGCGTGGAGGAGGAGTTCCTGGCCGACGGGGTCCCCCGCCCGAACTGGCACTTCGGGATGCTGGAGAACCGGCTCGACTTCAGCGGCCTCGACACGCCCTACCCGTACATGCTGGCGTTCCCCCAGGTCCGCACCGAGGAGGTGTTCGAGCGGCGCGCGCTCGACCTCGGCGTCCGGGTCCTGCGCGGCCACGCCGTCACGGGCCTGGCGCAGGACTCCTCGTCGGTCACCCTCACCCTGGACGACGGCCGCACCCTCACCGCCGCCCACGTCGTCGGGGCCGACGGCGCGGGCAGCACCGTCCGCAAGGCCGCCGGGATCGAGTTCCCCGGCTCGGACGCGACCACGTTCGGGTACGTCGGCGAGGTGGCGCTGACCGAGCCTCCGGTGGTGAGCGCCCAGACCGACGACGGTGCGCTCATCAGCGTCCCGCTGGGCGGCGGCCGGTACCGCATCGCGGGCATGGACGCGCACCGCCAGCACCGCGACGACCCGTTCACCCTGGACGACCTGCGCGCCACCACCCGGCGCGTGGCGGGCGACGACTTCGGCATGCACGACCCGAGCTGGCTCTCCCGGTTCGGCAACGCCACCAGGATCGCCGCCGCGTACCGGAAGGGCCGCGTGCTGCTCGCGGGCGACGCGGCGCACATGCACTTCCCGGCGGGCGGCGTCGGCCTGAACGTCGGCGTGCAGGACGCGACGAACCTCGGCTGGAAGCTGGCCGCCGAGGTCCGGGGCCGCGCGGCCCCCGGCCTGCTCGACAGCTACCACGCCGAGCGCCACCCCGTCGGGCTCGCGCTCGCCGAGCACACCCTGGCCCAGACCGCCCTCATCAGCGCGACGACACCCGAGCAGCGCGCCCTGCGGACGCTCGTGAACGACCTCGTCGGCACCGTCCCGGCGTTCGCCGCGGCGCTGGCCGAGAAGCTCGCCGCGCTCGACGTCGCCTACCCCGTGGCGGGCGCGCACCCTCTGACGGGCACGCGGGTGCCCTCGGTCGCACTGCCCGAGGGCCGTCCGCTGCTGCTGACCCGCACCGCGCTGCCGGAGGCCTCCGCCGTGGCCGCCGGGCTGGGCTTCGAGACCGCCGTGCGCCCCGACCTGCCCGACGCCCGCGCGGTCGTGGTGCGGCCGGACGGGCACGTGTGGTGGGCGACCGACGACGACACCGAGGTGGCGGCGGGTCTCACCGGGCTGGGGACGACCTTCGCGGACTGACGCGGGTCACGAGCAGCGCGCCTGGCCGGGGCAGCTCCGCAGGAACTCGACGCGCGGCGGCGTCGTCAGCGGCCCCGGCTCGTCCGGCCACAGCACGGACACCGACACCGACGAGGAGTTGTTGGCGTAGTCCTTCTCCAGCAGCGACCGGTCCGGGTTCACCGTGTGCACGAGGTCGTACACGCCGGACGGGACGTGGGTGATGTCGAGCCACTGGAGGTCGACGTCGTGGCGGTGGTCGTCGCCCGAGCCGACGGAGATGCCCTCCACGACGTCGAGCCGGTCCCGGTCGCCGTGCCCGCAGGCGTTGCCGCCCAGCAGGTCCGCGACCCGGCCCGCGGGCGTCCCGTGCGCGGGCGTGTAGGTCAGCCTGCCCACGTCGTGCGCCGGGTAGCGGTCGCCGAGGCAGTAGCCGTTCTTGCGGTCGACCGACAGCGACGCCCCCTCGGCCGTGCGGAGCTGGAAGAGCTCGAACCCCATCAGGCGCCAGTGCTCGTGCGGCACCTCCGCGTCGTAGTGGGCGAACGCGGTCGTGGGGCCCTGCGCGGTCGCGAACCCGTCCGGGATCGGACCGTCCACACCGGATTGGAACGCCTGCCGCACCCGCATGGTCGGCTCGTCCGTGCTGTCGCGGCGGCCGAACAGCAGCAGCGGCCCGTCGCCGACGTTGTCCGCCGAACTGGTGAAGCGGAGGCGGGCGGACTTGGCGGGCCCGGACCGCAGGCACTCGTCGCGCGGCGCCGCGGGCCCCGACACCAGGCACACGTCCCAGTCGGAGCACGTCAGCGGGTCACCGCCGAACCCGCCGGGGCAGCCGACCGGGGCCTGCCGCAGGTCCGGCAGCATCGGCGAGGCGGCCGCGGCCGCCCGCGGCACGAGCACCGCCACCGCCGCGGCCACGACGACGCCCAGGAGCGCCCCGTACTTCCTCCACACGCTGAGACTTCCCGTTCCGTAGTCGACGTTCCTCCCCAACCCTAGAGAGCCCGCGCCCCCGCACCCGCACGCGAAGGCCGCCGTTCACCCGATGGGCTGAGATGGGGGAAATCACCGTGCACCACTCAGTAGCGTGTCAGCATCACGTTGGGGCGAAAGGAAAACACCTAGTGATCACCATGGTGTGCGGGACACGCCCCGAGCTGATCAAGCTCGCTCCGCTGCTCCGGCACTTCGGCCAGGGCGCGGCACTGGTCTACACCGGGCAGCACTACGACAGGTCCATGTACTCCCAGATCCTGGACGACCTGCCGGAACCGGGCCGGTTCCACGAGTTCGCGGTCGGCGGCGTCGGCCGCGGCGCCCAGCTCGGCCGGGCCGTGCAGGCCGTCGACGAGGTGCTCGCGGCCCACGCGGCGACCGCCGTCATCGTCCAGGGCGACACGACGTCCGCCCTGGCCGGGGCGTTGGCGGCCAACGCGAACGGCGTGCCGCTCGTGCACGTCGAGGCCGGGCTGCGCAGCCACGACCGCGCGATGCCCGAGGAGCACAACCGGGTGATGATCGACCACGTCGCCGACCTGTGCTGCGTGCCGACGGAGGTGAACCGGCGCAACCTGCTCGCGGAAGGCGTTGCGGCGGAACGGATCGCGCTCACCGGCAACACGGTCGTGGAGGCGCTGGACGCGGCGCTGCCGGACACCGACGAACAGTGCGCCGAGCTGGCGCGGCACGGTCTCGTGGCCGACGGCTACGTGGTCGCCACGATCCACCGCCCGGAGAACGTGGACGACCGCGCGAACCTGGAGACCGTCCTGCGGGAGCTGGCGGCGCTGCCGCTGCCCGTCGTGCTGCCCCTGCACCCCCGCACCGGCAAGCGGGTGCGGGAGTTCGGGCTGGAGGGGCTGCTGGAGGGCGTGCGCGTGGTGGAACCCCAGGCGTACCCGGCCTTCCTCGCGCTGGCGCGGGGCGCCGCCGTCGTGGTGTCCGACTCCGGTGGCATCCAGGAGGAGGTGAGCGTGCTGAAGCGGCCCGTCGTCGTGGTGCGCAGGAGCACCGAGCGGCCGGAGATCGAGGGCACGTTCGGCACGCTCGTCCCGCCCGCGCGGCTGCGCGAGGAGGTGCTGCGGTGGCTGGACGACGTGCCGGGCCACCGGACGCGGCTGGCGGGGATCCCCTCGCCCTACGGGGACAACTCCACGTCGAAGCTCATCGCGATGGCCGTGGAGAAGCTGCTCTGACGCGGCGGGGGTCGCTCACCGACCCCCGCCGCGCGCACCGCCGTCACACCCGCTCGGTCACCGGGTCCACGGCCGCGAGGATCTTCGCGGACACCTGGTCGGCCAGGGCGACGCTGGAGTTCCAGCTCGTCACGTCCGGGTAGATGTGCGCGGTGGTCGCCAGCAGGACCGACGTCCCCGGCACGTCCACCGACGGCCGCTGCTCCAGGAAGCCCAAGGGGTACACGGGTTCCACGAACGGCGCCTTGAACACCCTGACCTCGTCGACGTCGTCCTCGGTGAGCCCGAGCCCCCGGTGCAGGTCGAGGAACTGCCGGGTCCAGCGCTCGGCGATGGCGTCCGAGTCCTCCTGGTACAGCGCGGAGGTCCGGCTCGTGTAGTGCATGACGTACGCGAGGTGCCTGCCGCCGTAGGTCTCGGCCCCCGACAGCGCCGACATCTCGATGACGCCGTCGAACTCCGTGCCGGACCTCAGGACCGGGGCCCAGTAGTTGCCGGTCAGCGGTCGCTTCAGGAAGAACAGCGCGTTCACGACGCCCTGGTACGGCAGCGAGAGCGTCGGCAGCCGGTCGGCCAGCTCGGCGTCGGCCAGCCCGCGCAGCAGCGGCAGCGGGACCGTCGACACGACCTGGTCGGCCTCCAGCACCTCACCGTCGGCGAGCGTCACGCACGAGCCCTCCGGCGTGCTCGTGAGGCCCCGCACCGGGGCGCTCGTCCGCACGACGCCGCCCGCGGCCTCGATGGAGGCCCGCAGCGCGTCGATCACGGCCTTGTAGCCGCCCTCGGGGTACCCGCGGGTGGCCACGTTGCTCTCGCGCCCCAGCCGCTGCCACAGGTACAGCGCGGGCACGTCGCCGAACGCGTCGCCGAACTTCGAGCCGAACATCGGCCCGAACAGCTGCGACCAGATGGCCTCGCCGTACAGCGCGCGCAGCCAGTCCTCGGTGCGCAGGTTGTCGAGGTCCTTGCCCTTGCCCAGCCTGCGCAGCAGCAGCGACACGGCTCCGAAGCGGACCCGGTCGCGCAGCCGCAGCGGCGTGAACCGCAGCAGGTCGAGCGCGGAGTTGAACCCGTAGAAGTCGCCGTCGACGACCATGCCCATGCGGGTGGGCTTCCAGCGGACCGCGTCGCGCGCGCCGATGTCGCCGAGCAGGGCCAGCAGGCTGTCGTCCGTCGGCATCACGCAGTGGTAGAAGCGCTCCACCCAGCGGTCGCCCGAGGGGAAGAACGTGCCGAGGCCACCGAGCTGATCGCTGCTCTCCAGCAGCGTCACGCGGGTGCCCGCGCGGGCGAGGCGGTGGGTGACGGCGAGGCCGCAGATGCCACCGCCGACGACCACGACGTGGCGGGTCGAATCACTCATCAGGCGTCACAGCTTCCGGAACGGCGCGGGGCTCAGCCGGTCGCGCATCAGCAACTTCGCGTACTGGCCCATCGTGCGCCGCAGCCTGAGCTTGCTGACGCTCTTCTTGCGGTCGTAGCGCAGGGGCAGCGGGACCTCGGCGATCACCGGGTCGCAGTGCCGCAGCTTGAGCAGCAGCTCCACCATGCAGGCGAAGCCCTGCTCCTCGACCAGCCGCTCGCCCCAGTGGTCGGAGGCGCGGCGCAGCAGCGACGCCCGGTACGCGCGGAACCCGCTGGTGTAGTCGCGGACGCCGTCCACGTCGAGCGCGTGGCGGAACACCGCGCCCGCGCCGCGCGAGAGCACCCTGCGGCCCAGCGGCGCGGTGGCGTCGTCGCCGCCGCGCGCGAACCGCGAGCAGATCACCACGTCGGCCCCCGCCGCGATCTTCTTCTGGAGCGACGGGATCAGGCCGGGGTCGTGGGTGTCGTCGGCGTCCATCACGACCACCACGTCGTCGTCGCCGGACGCCTCGATGGCCGCGCGCAGACCGGTGTGCAGCGCCCGGCCGAGGCCGAGGTTGACCCGGTGGCGCACGACCCGGACGTCGAGCCCCTCGGCACCGCGCTCGGCGGTGGCGGCGGTCGAGTCGGACGAGCCGTCGTCGACGACCCACACCGTCAGCCCGCCCGCCAGGGAGAGGTCCGCCAGCCTGCGCAGCAGCGGCGGCAGCGAACCCTCCTCGTTGAACGCGGGCAGCACGACGTGCGCCCGCCCGCAGGTCAGCGTCGTGCTGCCCGCCTGCGGAACGACCGACACCGGCCTGATCCGCACCTCGGCCTCTTCGAGTGCCACAGTGCCCCTCACCATTGCTCGCTGGTCCGACGGCGGAGACAATCGCGCTCCGCGTCGTCGAGTCATATTCGGCCACGTTCCGACCCTTCTTTAACCTGGTCCGGACAAGCGCGGTAACCGAGGCAACAGAAACACACACATCCATCACCGTTAGGAGGGCTCCTTGTCCATCGAAAGAGTGATTTTTGCTCGATTGTTCTCCAGTTTCCGCGCCAAGGAGGCCCGATAACACCGAATGGGTGAACTCCATCGGGTGCCTGGATATGGCGCGGGAACGGCTGCCGAAGCAGCCTCCGAGCCGAATTCGAGAGGAAGTCGTTCGGGATGTGGCATGGCGCGGCGTGGCTGCCGCCGCGAATACCGGGAACAACCCATCGCGTGGCACTGTGGAATTCCCACGAAAGGGTGAATTTCGATGACTGATCTGGTCTCGGCCGTCAGTTCGCCCGCGCACGGGAAAGGGCGGCACGCGCTGAAGGCGCCGGGCGGTTCCCGAACGCGGCCCCTCTCCGCGCGGGTGAACGCGGTCGCCCTGGCCCTCGGTCTGGTCGACGCGGGCGCCCTCGTCGCGGCGGCGCTGTGGACGCGGCCGGGGTGGGGCGCGGCGGTGCTCACCGCGGTGCTGCTGCTCGTCGTCCGGTCGAGCGGCCGGATCTACCGCAGGCGGCTGTGGCTCTCGTGGTTCCAGGACCTGCCGCGCTCCCTGGCCACGACGGCGACGACGTTCGCCCTGCTCGCGTCCTGGGCCGTGGTCACCGGCCAGCCCGGCCAGGTGATCACCGCGCTCCAGCACCTGCTGGTGCTCTTCGTCGTCTGCGGCGAACCGGTGCGGTTCGCCATGTTCTGGCTCGGCCGCTGGGGCCGCCGCCGCTTCGGCCGCTGCGACCGCACGCTCGTCGTCGGCGCGGGCAAGGTCGGCGTGGACCTCGTGACCACGATGATCGAGCACCCCCAGTTCGGCCTGCGGCCCGTCGGGTTCGTCGACCACGACCCCGTCCTCGACCACGAGGACCTGCCGGTCGACCTGCTGCCGGACGACCTGGCGTCGGCCATCACCCGGCTCGGCGTGGGCACGGTGATCCTCGCGTTCTCCGACACCCGCGACACCTCGGCGGTCGACGCGGCCATCACCGCGCACCGGCTCGGCTGCACCACGCTCGTCGTGCCGCGGATGTTCGAGCTGTACCAGGACAACCACGACGTCGAGCGGCTGCGCAGCTACCCGCTGGTGCGCCTGGGCACCGCCCCGACGAGCAGGCCGAGCTGGTGGCTCAAGCGCGCGATCGACGTGCTGCTGGCCGCGGTGGCGCTGGCCGTCCTGTCCCCCGTGATCGGCCTGTGCGCGCTCGCCGTGCTCGTGGAGAGCGGGAGGCCGGTGATCTTCCGGCAGGTCCGCATCGGCATGGACGGCCGCAAGTTCCGGATCTACAAGATCCGCAGCGTCCGGCCGGGCACCACGGACGACTCGCAGACGAAGTGGTCCGTGCAGGGCGACGCGCGCGTCGGCCCGGTCGGCAGGCTGCTGCGCGGCACGTCGCTCGACGAGCTGCCGCAGCTGTGGAACATCGTGCGCGGCGACATGTCCATCGTCGGCCCCCGGCCGGAGCGACCCGTGTTCGTGCGCGAGTTCTCCGCCATCCACGAGCTCTACTGGGCGCGGCACCGGGTGCCCGCGGGCCTCACCGGCCTGGCCCAGGTGCACGGGCTGCGCGGCGACACCTCGATCGCCGACCGCTCCCGGTACGACAACTACTACATCGCGAACTGGTCGCTGTGGCTGGACCTGAAGATCCTGGTGCTGACGGTGGGGGAATTGGTGTGTCGCAAACAGCGGTAGCCCGGTGCGGTGGCCCCTCCAGGACGCGGAGGGTCGTCACCGGGGTGGCGGCCCTGGCCGCGCTGCTCTCCGCGCAGGCGTGCGCGCTCGGCGCGGCCACCGGGAACGACGGCCCGCCGTCGAAGGCGGCGGCCCCGTGCGCGTGGTGGTACGGCATCGGCGACTCGCCGACGGCGCGGGACGTCCGGCTCGCGGCGCAGCGCTACGACGTCGTGGTGCTCAACGCGGTGGAGACCGCGGCCATGCGGCAGCTCCACCAGCTGAACCCGAAGATCAAGGTGTTGGTGTACAAGGACCTCTCCAGCACCCGCAACTACCAGGGCGCGGTCGTCGGCGACCAGGACGCGGCCTACCTGCCGTCCGGTCTCGGCCACCAGAGCTCCCAGCGCGAGCACCCCGAGTGGTTCGCGCTGGACACGGCCGGGAAGCGCATCGAGTGGAACGGCTACCCGATGCACTGGCAGATGACGGTGTGGGACAAGGCCTACCAGCGGGCGTGGACCGAGGCCGTGACCGCCGAGGTGACCCGCGAGGGGTGGGACGGGGTGCTGGCGGACAACGACTTCAACTCGCTGAGCCACTACTCCCCCGCCGTCCTGGCGGGCACCTCCGACGTCAGGGCGACCGACCGGCTGCTGCGCGACGGGCTGGACGAGTTCCTCGGCGTGGCGGGCGACGCGCTCACCGGCGCCGGGAAGCTGTTCGTGCCCAACGTGTCCGAGACGCACCTGACACCCGGCCGCTGGACCGCGCACTCGCGGTTCGGCGGGGCCGTGGAGGAGAACTTCGGCTTCCGGGACGCAGGGGGGACGGGCGAGCTGCTGACGTTCCGGGGCAACGAGTTCAACGAGCTGCGCGCCCAGGCCGCGCTCGGCGAGTCGTTGCTGCTGCTGGTGACGCGCACCCGCGAGGAACGGGAGAACAGGGCCGGGTACGCCAGCGCGGCCCTGCTGGCCGGGCCGCGCACGTGCTGGACCTCGGCCACCACCGACGACTACCGCGACCCGGAGTGGTCGCAGCTCCAGGCGTCCGGCCTCGGCGAGGCCGTCGAGACGGCCACCAGGCGGGCCGACGGATTGTGGAGCAGGCGGTTCACCGGCGGCTGGGTGGCGGTGAACCCGACGGCCACGCCGCTGGCGGTGACGCCCCCCGAAGGGCTGGTCACCCCGGACGGCGACCCCGTGACCACGCTGGAACTCCCCGCCGCCGACGGCGTCGTCCTGCTCAAGCCCAGGTCGTAGCGGCACCCGGCCGAGGTGGTCCAGTCCGCTGGACCACCGACCGACGCGGCCCCTACCCCAGCAGGTCCTCGTACAGCTCCAGGTGCCTGCGCGCACACACCTCCGGCGTGAACCGGGCCCTGGCGCGGGTGGCCAGCTCCCGGCCCGTCCCCGCGGGGTCCGGATCGGCGAACAGGGTGCGCAGGCGGTCCGCGAGCCCCGGCACGTCACCGGGCTGCGCGAGGTAGCCGGAGGCGCCGACCATGTCCGCCACTCCCCCGGTGTCCGTCGCCACGACCGGTTTCCCGGCCACCATCGCCTCGGCCACCACGAGCGGCTGCTGCTCCATGCTCGACGGCAGCACCAGCGCGTCGCACGCGAGCAGCAGGTCCGGCACGTCGGCGCGGAAGCCGAGGAAGTCGACCTTCCCGCGCAGCGGCTCCTCCTCGGCCAGCCGTTCGGCCGCCGCGCGCTGCGGACCGTCGCCGATCACCGACAGCCGGGCGTCGGCGGGCATCACACCGGGCATGGCCAGGGCCGTCAGCAGGTCCAGCACCCCCTTGCGCGCCACCAGGAGACCGACGAAGGCGAGCCTGCGCACCGGTCCCGCCGGGAGGCGGACGGCGCTGGGCGCGACGCAGTTGTCGATCTGCGTCAGCCGCCGTGCGGGCACCCGCAGGCGGTCCGCCAGGAACCGGCCCATCGCGGGCGCGGGCACGACGGTGCGGTGCAGCGCCCTGGCGACCAGGGCGTCGGCGGCGAGCACGGCGCGGGTGTAGGCCGACGGCGAGGACGCTCCGGGGATGCCGCGGAACCACGGCTCGCCCACGTCGTCGGGAACCCCGTGGTAGGTGTGCACGACGGCGGCCGAGCGCAGCCCGGTGCACACCAGGCCCGCCCGCCGGTCCTGGGCGTGCACGACGTCGGGCCGCCACGCGCGCACGACGCCCCTGGTGCGCCTGCCCGCGGCCACGTCCCCCTTGCGGGACACGGTGATCTCCTCGTGGTGGCCCGCGAGCAGGTCGGCCCCGCGCGCCGGGGTGGGGCCGAACACCCGGACGTCGACCGCGCCCGAGTCGATCAGGGTCGTGGCCAGGCGGACGGTCACGTCCACCGGCCCGCCGCGGTCCTGGGTCAGCAGGTAAGCGACGCGCAGCCGTCCACTCATGAGATCCGTCCCCTGGCGAGTTCGTCGACGAGCGTGGCGATCTGGTCCGCCATCCGGCTCCGGTCGAAGAGGAGCTCGGCGCGCTGCCTGCCGCGTCCGCCCTCGGCGGCGGCGAGCGCGGGATCGGCCAGCCGGTGGGCCACCGCCGCGGCGAGCGCCCCGACGTCGCCCGCCCGCACGACCGCGCCCGCGTCCCCGACGCTCTGCCGCACGCCGCCGACGTCGAACGCCACGACGGGGCGGCCGGAGGCCATCGCCTCCAGCGGGACCAGCGCCATGCCCTCGGCGCGGGAGGGCAGCACGACGACGTCCGCGGCGGTGTAGAACGGGGCCGGGTCGTCGCTGTGGCCCCACCAGCGCACCGACCCGTGGTCGGCCGTCGGGTGGGAGCCGCGCCAGCCGTGGCCCTCCGGACCGTCGCCGACGAGCACCAGGCGGGCGTCCGGCACGCGGGCCAGCACCTCGGGCCACGCGGACAGCAGCTGGTCCTGGCCCTTGAGCACCGCGAGCCTGCCGACGCACACGGCCAGCGGCCCTGCGGGCCCCAGTCCCAGCGACGCCCGTGCCGAGGCGCTGTCACGGGGGCGCAGGCGGTCGGTGTCGACGCCGTTGCAGACCACCTCGGCGTGGGCCGACACACCCGCGTCGCGGCCGATGACGAGCTCGTCGTCGCTGACGCACACCACCAGGTCCGTCCACCGCGACGCCCGGCGCTCCCAGACCTCGCTCACCGCGCGCAGGGCCCCGCGCGCGGTCTGGAACGACCACAGGTGCGGCTGGAACACCGTCGGCACCCGCCCGCGCACCGCGAGCCTGCCCGCGAGACCGGCCTTGGAGCTGTGCAGGTGCACCACGTCCGGCGCCAGGCGCGCCAGCACCCTCCGCAGGGACACGACCTCCTTCACCAGCAGCGGGCTCGGCCCGCGGGTGGCGCGCCAGGCCCGCACGTCGATGCCGAGCCCCCTGGCGCGGTCGGCGAGCCAGCCGGTCGGCGGGCACACCACCACGACCGACCACCCGCGCGCGCGTTGGGCGACCGCCAGGTCCAGGACCACCGCCGCCACCCCCGCTTCCACGGGCTGCGTCACGTGCACGACCCTCACCGCAGACCTCCGCGCAGTTCGTCCAGTGCCGCGCGGTGCGCGAGCAGCGTGCCGACGCCGTAGCCGAGCAGCAGCACGGCGCCCTCGGCGAGCGCGCCGACCGGCGAGTCCGCCGGGCCGAAGACGCCGAACCGGTCGAGCAGCACCGCGGGGACCGCGCCGACCAGCGCGGCGACCGCGACCCGTGCCGCCGCACCGCCGACGGCCGGAGCGACGCCGAGCCGCCGCAGGTGGAACCAGGTGAGCGGCACCACGACCCACGCGACGGCCAGTTGCGCGCCCGCGACGGCGGTGACGCCGTGGCCGGTCGCCACGACCAGCGCGACGACGACCAGCACCAGGTGGGTGACCTCCAGCACGAGGTAGAGCACGGCGTGGCCGGTCGCCTTCACGGCCTGGTACCAGATGTGCAGCACGCTGATGCCGAGCCCGTAGCCGCTCAGCAGCACCAGCGGCGCGGCGGCGGCCTCCCACCGCGCGCCGAGCACGACGACCCGGTCGCCGAGCAGGGCCACGGCGAGGTACAGCCCGCCCGTGACGACGAGGACGGCACGGGTGAAGCGGTCCATGACGGCGGTGATCCCGTCCCGCTCGCCAGCCCGGACCAGCCTGGCGCACAACGGGAAGGCGACCGCGCCGAGCACGACGGCGACCATGACGTAGGGCACCCACGCGATCCGGTAGGCCAGCGAGTACACGCCGACCGCCTCCGGCCCGAGCACGTGCCCGATCGCCAGGTAGTCCACGTTGACCACCAGCGCGGCCACCACGGCGGCCGGACCCACCACCGAGATCCAGCGCAGCGCCTCGGCCGCCGCGGCGGGGTGCCAGCCAGGCCGCACCCCGCCACCCGCCAGCACGCCCAGGACGGGCTGCGCGACGGCCGTGCACAGCAGACCGACCACCAGCGCTGCGGGACCGGTGTCCCGCAGCGCCAGCACGACCGTCACGACGGCACCCAGCACCGCGCCGCCCGCGTCCGGCAGCATCCGGCGGCGGAAGTCCAGGTCCCGGTGCATCAGGCCCATCTGCACGCCGCCCGCCGCCGAGAACGGCAGGCTCAGCGCGGCGAGCCGCACCAGCGGCTCCGCCTCCGGCGAGCCGAGCAGCGCGGTGATCGGCCCGGCGGCCGACGCCAGCACCACGGCCAGCAGCGCGCCCGCGCCGACGCTCATCACCAGCACCGTGCCCGCCATCCGGCGCGGGTCGTGCTCGGTGCGGCTGATCACGTCGTAGACGCCGATCGACTGCACGACCTGGCCGAGGTTCACCAGCGCCACGGCGAGCGCGACCAGGCCGAGCTGGCCCTCGGTCAGCAGCGCCGCCAGGACCAGCGTCACGACCACCTGGCTGCTCTTGCTGACCAGGTTGACCGCGCCGAGCCACAGCGACCCGCGGACGGCGAGGCCGCCGGTCACGAACCGCCCCGCCGACGAGCGGCGAACACGACGAGCAGCACCCACGCAGCCACGAGGGCCAGCCCGTCCGCGGTGACCCCGACCCTCGCCCCGAACAGGGAGACGATCGCGGTGTCCACGACGTGCAGGTGCAGGAACGGGAAGGCCGTCGCCGTCAGCGCGACCCCGGCCGCCCACCACCCCGGTTCGCGGCGGCGGCGCCACCACAGCGCCGCAAGCGCGGCCATCGCGGGCACGGCGATCAGCACGTCGCCGGGCTGGTGCACCACGCACACCACGACGGCCAGGCAGGTCAGCAGGTCCGCCACGACGCCGTCGCCGAGCCGGTCCAGCTTGCGGAGGAGCACCGCGCTCCCGGCCAGGACCCCCAGCAGCGCCACCGGTTCCACGAGCGGCGGCAGCCAGCCCGTGGTGCGGAAGAACACCGCGGGCAGGTCGACGCGCTGCGCGGTCATCGAGTCCACGGCGCCGTAGTCCGTGCTGGTGGCGTGCGCCAGGTTGGCCGCGACCACGTCGACGAACGCGCCGAGCCCGCCGCCGCGGAACACCAGCAGCAGGACCACCGGCAGGCTCGCCACCGCCGCGATGGCCGTGCCCGCCAGCGCCACCCGCCGCGATCCGCGCGCGAACAGCAGGACCGCCAGCGGCAGACCGAACTGCGGCTTCAGCCACGCCACCGCGAGCCCCACCGCGGCCCAGCGCGGCTGCCGGTCCCGACCGGCCAGCGCGCCCGCCGCGCCCAGCGCCACCAGCGGGTTGACCTGCCCGAGGTAGAGCTGCGCCTTGCCGACCTGGCTGGTCACCAGCAGCGTCGCGATGCCCGCCGTGCCGAGCGCGAGCGGGGCGTGCCGCCGGATCCCGTACGCCGCCAGGAACGACAGCGACACCAGCAGCAGCAGCGACACCAGCACGAACGCGACCGCGCCCGCCCGGTAGTCCAGCAGCGCGAACGGCAGGTGCAGCACCAGGTGGTACGGCTGGTACAGGTTGAAGTCCTGCCGCACCGGCCAGTGCGCGAACATGACCGACGGGTCGTAGGGGTTGCCCCCCGCGAGGAACTCCCGCAGCGGGTAGTACGTCGCGTCGCGGAAGTCCTGCATCCGCACCTCGGCCTTGGTCGCCGAGGTCGGCAGCGGCACCTGCCAGGACGGCCGCAGCGCCCACCACGCGCTCACCGCGCCCACGACGGCCAGCACGACCGTCGTGACCGCGACCGCGGAACCCGGCCTGCGGAGTTCGCGCAGCGTCATCCGGTCACCGGGCCCTGCCGCGGTGGCGAGGGCACGTCGAGGACGTCGGAGGCCACGGGGGGAACGGGTCCGACCGGGATCACCCTCCACCCCCCGTCCGGCGCGGTGGTCACCCGGACCACCTGCTTGGACGCGGCGGGCCAGACGCCCACCACGGTCGCGAACCCACGGGCGGTCATGCGAACACCTCCGTGCTCGGCTGGGGACGAACGGGCGGGACGGGGATGTCCAGGACATCCGGCAGCACGGGTGGGACGGGCTCGGTCAGCAGCGCCCGCCAGCCCCCCTCCGGGGTGGCCGTCACCCGCACCACGCGCTTCGACGCGGTGGGCCACTCGCCGACGGCGGCGGCGAACGCGCTGCCCAGGCCTCCGCGGGCGGTCACGCGAACACCACCGCGACGAGCACGGCGTCCTCGGGCAGCACGCCGACGGCGGCGGTCAGGTCGTCCTGCGCGCCCCGGCGGGTCAGCGCGACCACGGCGTCGCCGCGGCCCCGCTCGTGGCGGCCCCCGAGGTCGGGCACGAGCACCCGCGCGGGGTGGGCCAGCACGAGCCGGTCGGACAGCTCCTCCGCGCGCGCCACCAGCTCGGGTGTGGCGGCGACGACCCGTGCGGGACGACCGGCCGCCCGGCACAGCAGGGCGAGGCGCTCGGCGAGCGCCGGGTCGGCCCAGTCGGCCGTCAGCACGGGGTGGCGGGTCCCGGCGGCGGCGAGCGCCCTGCGGACGTCCTCCTGCCCCCTGGTGGTGCGCAGTCGCCGCACCACGGCCAGCGCGACACCGGCCATCACGCCCGCGGCCAGCGCCAGCCCGATCGACAGCGGGCCGTCGGGGGCGACCTGGACGACGTCGGGCTTGTCGTCGAGCACCTTCAGCCTGCCGACGGGAGCCAGCAGGTCCGCCTCGACCAGGCTCCTGGCGATGGCGGACGCGGCGGCACCCGCCTGCTGCGGGGACCTCGCCCGCACCGACAGCCGCGCCAGACCCGAGGCGGGCACCAGCTCGACCGACACGTGCGCCGCGAGTTCGGCCGGCGGGTACCCGGACACGCCCGCGGCGGCCTGGAGCACGGAGGGGCTGCGGGACAGCTCGACCAGCGCGGGCAGGGCGAGGGAGACGACCTCGCCGTACTGGGCGGTGGTCCCGCTGTCCGCGGCCACCACCGGTTCGGCCAGCAGGCCGACCCGGCCCTGGTGCTCGGCGGGCCGGAGCACGCCGACCACGAGCACGAGCGCGCCCACGGCCAGCGCGACGGCGGCGCACTCCGCGGTGCGTCGGGTCAGGAGCCTCACCGCCTGCCCCCGTCCACCATCGTGCGGAGCAGTTCGTCGTAGGACTTCATCAGCGTGTGCCCGTCGTGTTCGGTCCCGGCCACCGCGACGGCGGCACGGGTGTCGGCGTTGGAGAGCAGGGCGCGCAGGGCGTCCGCGACGGCCGTCGGCTCGCCGCGCGGCACCACCACGCCGCCGCCGTCGGCGAGCGCCTCGGCGACGCCGTCGACGTCGGTCGCGACCACCGGGACCCCGGCGGCCAGCGACTCCAGCACCGCGATGGGCATGCCTTCCCAGTCGCTGGTGAGGACGGTGAGGTCGACCGCGGCGAGCAGGTCGGCCACGTCGGAGCGGTTGCCCAGGAACCGGACCCGGTCGGCGACGCCCAGGTCGCGGGCCCGGCGCTCCAGGTCGGGGCGCAGGCTGCCGTCACCGGCCAGCAGCAGCACCGCGTCCCGGCCCCCGAGCGCGGCCCACGCGTCGAGCAGCACGTCGTGCCGCTTCTGGGGTTCCATCCGGGCCAGGCACAGCGCGACCGGTACGTCGTCGGACAGGCCGAGCGCGGAGCGGACCGTGGAGCGGTCGACGCGCGGCGGTGCGGGGAACACCGCGTTGCGGATCACCACGACCTCGTCGAGCCCGGCCGCGCGCAGGCGGTCCGCGGTCGACGAGGCGACGGCGACGACGGTGTCGGACGTGCGGCGCAGCACCCGGACGGCGCTGCCGTGGTCGGTCGCCGAGACGCCGTGGAACACCGTCATCAGCGGCGCCCGGCGCAGCGGTGCCATCGCGAGCCTGGCCACGGCGGACGCGCCGACGTTGTGCGCCACCACGACGTCCGGCCGGAACGCGCGGTACGCGGTCCTGGTCGCCTTGGCGGCGCGGACGACGCCGCCCGCGCGGCGGCGGGCGACGGGCACCTCGAAGTGCGGTACCCGCAGGGCGTCGGCCCGGTGGCCGCCGCCGCTGGCGACGGCCGACTCCCAGCCGTACCGCTCACCCGCCCCC
The DNA here is from genome assembly GCF_057122925.1 of Umezawaea sp. Classification (NCBI taxonomy): domain Bacteria; kingdom Bacillati; phylum Actinomycetota; class Actinomycetes; order Pseudonocardiales; family Pseudonocardiaceae; genus Umezawaea; species Umezawaea sp. The sequence goes on from NZ_DBNGPQ010000176.1 coordinate 53,833, forward strand.
GCCATGCCCGCGACGAGCGCCTCGGCGCCGCCGGTGCCCATCTCACTGATCACGTGCAGGACCCGCACTCCCACTCCCGGTTCGTAGTTCGGCCGCGCAGGCGACCGCGATCATCAGCCACAGCGGCAGGTAGTACTGCTCGGACAGGAACGTCGACGCGACGGCGGTCGCCAGCAGGCTCGCCTGGACGGCGATCATCTGCGTGCGGTCCGCGCCGCGGCGCAGCGCTCTCTCGCTCGCCACGACGGCGGTGCCGATCAGGCAGGCGAAGAGCAGGAAGCCGGGCACGCCGAGTTCGGCCGCGACCTCCAGGTACATGTTGTGCGCCACCGGGGACTGCTCGTCGACCTCGGCGTTGTGGGAGAAGGCCGGGTACTCCGCGCGGAACCCGCCGGGCCCGACGCCGAAGACCGGGTTGTCGGTGAGGATGCGGGCGGCGGCCTGCCAGCGGAGTTCGCGGGTGTCCACGTTGGTCGAGGCGATGAAGCTCTTCTCCCGCAACGCCTTGTCCAGCTCCTGCTGGGCCACGGCCGCGCCGCCCAGCGCGAGCACGGCGAGCACGCCGACCGCGGCGGCCAGCACGCGCGGCGACAGCGCGCGGCGAGCGACGAGCCAGAGCACCGCGGCACCCAGCGCGAGCCCGCCGCCGCGCGAGAACGTCGCCGCCGCGCCCGCCACCAGCACCGCGCCCGCGAGCAGCGCGAGCGCCGACACCGGCCTGCGGCGGGCCGCCACGATCGGCAGCACCAGCGGCAGCGCGGCGACCAGCACGTGCGCGAGGTCGTTCGGGTCGTCCAGCGGGCCGCTCGCCCGCGACTCGCCCTCGGCGACGAGGCTGTACAGCGCGCCCGTCCCCGCGACGGCGGCGCCTGCGACGGCGGACACCAGCAGCGCCCTGACCGGCACCTCGCGGGAGGCGACGTCGACCAGGATCGCGGTGACCAGCAGGAACGGCAGCCAGCGCTGGGTGTACTCCAGCGCGAACGGCTCGGCCACGTGCACACCGGCCGACACGAGGACGACGACGGCGAACAGCGCCAGCAGCGCGTGCACCGGGTGCGGCTTCGGCCACTGGCGGTCCCGGACGCGGATCGCGAGCCAGGCCAGCGCGAGCAGCGCGGGCGCCAGCTTCGCGAGCTGGCCGTGCGCGGCGAGGAGGTAGCCCTCGACCGGCGCCAGCGCCACGGTCGCGCACGCGAAGACGCGCAGGGACCGTTCGGGGATCAGGAGGTCCCGCCGCGCCGCCACCAGTGCCGTCACCCCCGTGACCCCAGACGGCGCGCGTCCCGTTCGCGGTCCAGCCCGGCCCGGCGCGCCCGCGCCACGTGCTCGCCGGTGCCGACGAGGTCGAAGTGGCGGCGCAGCTCGCCGAGCACCCAGCCGAGCAGGTCGGTCTTGCGGGCGCTGGGCACGGCCATGCCGGGGAAGAACTCCATGCCCGGCGCCTCGGTCGCGTCCAGCACGTCCGTGGGGTGCAGCAGCAGCGACGGGCCGACCCCGCGCAGCAGGCACAGCCGCAGCGCCGTGCGGAAGTAGGCGCGGGCCAGCGTCGGCGACGCCTGGTTGAGCTGCTGGAGGTAGGACGCGTGGATCGGGGTGCGCAGCAGCGGCATGGTCGTGACCGGCAGCTCCACCAGCGACGCCGACGTGCCGACGCGCCACCGGTAGGCGCCGACGGGGGCGAGGACGCGGGACACGCCGCCGAACAGCTCGTCCGACGCGGCCTCCTCGGACACCGACCGGTTGTGGTACGCCCTGGCGAGGGGGCCGATCCACGTCGGCCACGTGCTGGCGTCGTAGGAGTAGCCGCGCTCCACCAGCAGTTCCAGCAGCTCCGGGGTGAGGCTGTAGCCCGGCCCGCGGAAGCCGATCGGCCGGGGCGCGCCCGCCGTGACGATGGCCTCCTCGGTGCGCGCCAGCTCGGTCTCCAGCCGCGCCCTGGAGTACCGGTGCAGCCACGGCTCGTGGCCCCACGAGTGGTTGGCGACCTCGTGGCCCGCCGCGCTGATGGCGGCGACGGCCTTGGCGCCGTCCTCGCGCTCGACGTCCGCGCCGACCGCGAACACCGTGGTGGTCAGGCCGTGCTCGCCGAACACCTCCAGCAGCCGGGGCACGGCGGTGGGCAGGAAGCTCGGGTAGCTCGTCCAGTCCCGGTCGCCGTGGGTCTTGAGGTAGGCCCACAGGTTGTCCAGGTCGAGCGAGACGCTCGCGGTCGGCTTCACACCGCCTCCTTCACCGGGGCGGCGGTCCGCTGGGGCGCCTTGCCCAGCGCCAGCACGCCGATCACGACCAGTGCCATGCCCACCGCCACCCACCACTCGCGGCCCGGCGCGATCCGGTCGCCCATCACGGCCATGCCGACCACCGAGGCGAGCACCAGCGAGGTGGCGTCCATCGTGGCGACCGCGGAGGTGGCCGACCCGCGTTGCAGCGCGCCCGCCAGCAGCGCCTGTCCGAGGACGGCGGCGAGCACGAGGATCCAGGCCAGCGGCTGCCACGGCAGCGACGCCAGGTCTCCGCCCGCCAGCGCGCGACCGGCCACGGCGACCACCGCGAACGCGATCCCGGCGGGCACGGCGGCCGACACCAGGGCGTTCGGCCTGCCGGAGCGGACGCCCAGCAGCGCGGTCAGCACCAGCACGCCCACCAGCGCGGCGACCATCGTCGGCGTGAGGCCCCGGGCGGTGGACGACGTGGCGGCCCCGCCGAGCAGGACCATGCCGACGGCCAGCAGCACCAGCACGCCGATCTCCACCGACGTGACCCGCCAGCCGAGGACCAGCACGCCGAACAGGGTCGCGAGGCCGATCGCGGAGGCCGAGCCCGCCTGCACGAGGTAGAGCGGCAGCGAGCCGCGGGCGAGGAAGGCGAGCACGAACCCGCCGACCTGGGCGGTGAAGCCCGCGAGGTAGAGGCGGTCCGCGGCGAGCCGGGCGATCAGCCCGAGGTCGGCGCCGGGCCGGTGTTCGGCGCGGCGGGCGGCCGTGCTCTGCGCGACGATGCCACCCGCGTACAGGACCGCGGATGCGACGAGTTCCCAATAGCCGAGCACGTACGACTCCTCTGAGGCGCCACCTGCTCGACCGGTAGTCGTCGAGCCAACGGGGCGGGAGCGTACGTGCCTCCATCGCCGAACACGGTAGAAGGACTGGACTAGCGTTTTTCTTGCCACACAACGTGAAACTGCCCCCACTTGAGAGCCACGAACGAGTTAATCGATCACTCGTTCGTGGCTCCCGGGGCTCATTTCCGTCCTACCGCGACCGAAGCGCGCGGAGGTCCGCGCGGTGGTGCCACGCGATCAGGCCGCAGAGGACGCCGAGGATGATCGGCGTGATCACGAAGGCCGGGTTGTCGAGGATGACGACCTGGGTGGAACCGGCCCCGACCATCAGCCCCACCAGGCCGATCGCCGCCGGGGCGACGAGTCCCGGCACCAGCAGTCCGATGCCGCCCGCGAGTTCGAAGAAGCCGATCAGGTAGCGGAACCACTGCCCCGCACCGATCTCGGTGAAGATCTCGACGGCGTACGCCTCGCCGAAGAACTTCGGACCGGCCGAGGCGACGACGAACATCAGGGCGACGAGCACCCGCAGCACCACGAAGGTGGTGGACACGGCGCGGCTCCTGGCGGTGGGGAGCGGGGTGGAGGTCATGGTGGTCCGTCCTCTCGGAACTCGGATTGGCTGTTGTGCTGACCGCGACCGTGGCGAAAACTCATCGCATCGACGGCAGTCGGGTCCACGTGCTCGGCTTGACCGGTCAAGCGGACTTCGGGAGGGGACGGGACTCGTGACCACGGCGGACTCCAAGGTCGACCAGGACTTCCTGGAGCTGGCCGAACCGATGCGGCGCGAGGTGCTCGCCCACTGCTACCGGATGCTCGGCTCGGTGCACGACGCCGAGGACGTGGTCCAGGAGACGTACCTGCGCGCGTGGAAGGCCTACGACCGGTTCGAGGGCCGCTCGTCGCTGCGCACCTGGCTGTACCGGATCGCCACGCGCACGTGCCTGACCGCGTTGGAGGGGCGCGGGAGGCGACCGCTGCCCACCGGGCTCGGCGGCCCGAGGACCGGCCCCGACGAGCCGCTGGTCGACCGGCCCGAGGTGCCGTGGCTGGAACCGATCCCGGACGCGGCGCTGACCGCCTCGCCGACCGACCCGGCGTCGATCGTCACGTCGCGCGAGAGCATCCGGCTGGCGCTGGTGGCCGCTCTCCAGTTCCTGCCGCCCCGGCAGCGGGCCGTGCTGCTGCTGCGCGACGTGCTGGCGTGGAAGGCCGCCGAGGTGGCCGACCTGCTCGACACCACGACCGCCGCCGTGAACAGCTCGCTGCAACGGGCGCGCGCGCAGCTCGACGCGGTGTCACCGACCGAGGACGGCGTGGCCGAGCCGACCACCGCCGAGCAGCGCGCGCTGCTGGACCGGTACGTGAGGGCGTTCGAGGACAAGGACATCCCGGCGATCGTCGGCCTGTTCACCTCCGACGCCGTGTGGGAGATGCCCCCGTTCACCGGCTGGTACCGGGGTGGCGAGGACATCGCCCGGCTCATCGACACCCGCTGCCCCGCCGAGGGTCCCGGCGACATGCGGCTGGTGCCGACCAGCGCGAACGGCCAGCCCGCGTTCGGGCTGTACCTGCGCGGCGAGGACGGCGTGCACCGGCCGTTCAACCTGCCGGTGCTCACCCTGTCGCCGCAGGGCGTCACGCACGTGGCGTGCTTCTTCGACCCGAGGCTGTTCGAGGTGTTCGGCCTGCCCGCCGTGCTGGAGGACTGAGGTCCCGGCTCAGGTCGCGGCGTCGAGGTACGCCCACCGGCCGTCCTCGCGGACGAAGCGGCTGTTCTCGTGCAGTTCGGCCGGGCGGCCGTCGTGGACGTAGTGCGCGCGGAACTCCACCGTGCCCTCGCGGTGCAGCAGGCCGCCGCCGGTCGTGCCGAGCACCTCCAGCCCGGTCCACCGCGTGCCGTCGTCGACGTCCAGCGTCGCGGGCCGGGTGCTCGGGTGCCAGGTCCGCAGCAGGTACTCCGCGTCGCCGACCGCGAAGGCGCTGAACCGCGAGCGCATCAGCAGCTCGGCGGTCGCCGGGGACGTGACGTCGAGGTGGGCTCGGGCACAGCAGTCCCCGTAGGACTTGCCGAGCCCGCAGGGGCAGGGTGAGGTGGTGGTGATCGCGCGTGGGCGTTGTCCGGACACGCGGGTGATTGTGACCGACGCGGGACGAGGGGATGCACTGGTGGCCGACGAGGACAGCGCGGACTTCGAGCGCACGCCGATGAAGTTCGTGGACCGGGTCACCGCGGACGGTGCCGAGGGCTGGCCGGTCGAGGCGGGCCGGTACCGGCTGGTGATCAACCGGGCGTGCCCGTGGGCGAACCGGACGGTGATCGTGCGCAGGCTCATGGGGCTGGACGAGGCGATCTCGCTGGCCGTCACCGACCCGATCCAGGAGCAGATCGACGGTGAGGCGCACTGGGTGTTCACCGCGGAGACCGGCAGTCCCGGCGACGTCGACCCGGTGCTCGGCGTGCACGCGCTGCGCGACTCCTACCTCAAGCGCGACCCCGGCTACGACGGCGGCGTGAGCGTGCCGGGCCTGGTGGACGTGCCCAGCGGCCACCTGGTCAGCAACGACTACGACCAGCTCACCCTCGACTTCGGCGGCGAGTGGACGGCGCTGCACCGCGAGGGCGCCCCGGACCTGTACCCGTCGGCCCTGCGGGACGAGATCGACTCGGTCAACGAGTTCGTCTACCGGGACGTGGCCAACGGCGTCTACCGCAGCGGGTTCGCCCCGTCGCAGGCGAGCTACGACCGGGCCGTGCGCGTCCTGTTCGCGGGCCTGGACCGCCTGGAGGACCGGCTGACCCGCCAGCGCTACCTGCTGGGCGACCACGTCACCGAGGCCGACGTCCGGCTGTTCCCGACGCTGGCGCGGTTCGACGCGGTCTACCACGGCCACTTCAAGTGCAACGTGCGCAAGCTGATCGAGTACCCGGCCCTGTGGGCGTACGCGCGCGACCTGTTCCAGACACCGGGGTTCGGCGACACCATCCACTTCGACCACATCCGCCGCCACTACTACGGCGTCCACACCGCGATCAACCCGACGCGGATCGTCGCCGCGGGGCCCGACCCGGCCGCCTGGCTCACCCGGCACCACCGCGACCAGCTCGGCGGCTCCCCGTTCGGCGACGGCACCCCGCCGGAGCCGCCGCCCGTGATCGACCGCGTGCCGATGCCGGTCTGACCTCGGGCCGGGCCCTCGGAGGACGCGGTGGTGGGCACACCGCCGCGTCCTCCACGACGGCGCACCGCGACTCCGGGCCGCGGCTGAAGGCGATGACCTCGTCCAGCTTGTCCCGCGCCCGCACCAGCTCGGTGATCTGCCGGTCGATGCGCTCCCGTTCGGCCGCCAGCGCGGCGCGCGACTCCGGGGTGTTGACCTTGGCCTCGACGCACGGCAGCAGCCCCAGGATCGTCTTGCTGGACAGGCCCGCGGAGTACAGCAGCTGGATCAGGTCCACCCGCTCCACCGCGCCGTCCGAGTACTGCCGCTGCCCGCCGCTGCCGCGCACCGACCGGAGCAGCCCCTGCTCCTCGTAGTAGCGCAGCGACCGCACCGCCACACCGGTCTTGGCCGCGAGTTCCCCGATGCGCACGACACCTCCACGAACGCGCCCGGCGCACCTCACACCGGTGTCAGGTCCAGCGTAAGCCCTCAGGACGGGTCGGCGCCCCGCCACGCGGCGAGCCAGAGGCCCGTGCCCGCGGTCACCAGGGTCGCGGCCAGCCAGCCGCTGAACCCGCTGCCGTCCAGGTACGCCCAGAACAGGCCGACGAACGGGGCCGGGATCACCAGCACCGCGTCCGCGCGCAGCTGCCGCGTCCAGCCCGCCTCCGCCGCCGCCCGCACGACCTCCGGATCCGGTTCGGCCGGGCTGTCACCGCGCCGTCCGCGCGGGTGCTTCGAGGTCGCCGGGCCGGACGGGTAGAGCCGCACGTCGCCGTGGTCGACCACGACCAGCCGGTCGCCGTGCAGCACCACGGGAGCGGGCGACGGCATCGCGGCGAGCGCGGGGTCGTAGTACACCGGGATCCACCGCTCACGAGGCCCGTCGACCTCCAGCCACGACCGCACGATGAGCCCGGACTGCACGCGGATCCGCCGCACCCTGGCCGCGCGCCCCGGCGCCCGTGCCGCGCGGGCGCGGGTGACCAGCCGCCAGGCGGACGCCGCCAGCACCAGCAGCACGACGGCGGTGGTGAACGCGAGGCCGCTGAGCGCGCGGTCGGCCTGCACGAGCAGGGCCGCGCCGGGCACCACGACGCGGTCCGGGTGCTCCGGGTCGTACGCGACCTGCGTCTTCTGCCCCAGCGGGGGCGTCTTGCCGGGGATGTCGACCAGCGCCGTGGTGACCGTGCCGTCCGCCAGCGGCCAGTTCACCTCCACGGCGTTCTGCCCGACCCGGACCACCTGGCCCACGGCCCGTCCGCTCAGCTCGCCGATCCGGGCGGACGCGGAGGTGTAGGACAGCAGCGCGGTCACCGCGACGCCCGCGCACAGCACCAGCACGACGGCGGTCGCGGCCAGGCCGTGGCGGACGGCGCGGACGCGGAGCAGCGCACGGGCAGTGGTCACCGGGTCATCCTCTCGAACAACGGCCGACGGCCCGGCGGGGAGCACCCGCCGGGCCGTCGGAGGAGCGATCCGATCAGCTGGTGAAGCCGATGTGGATGTAGTCGTACGGGGAGTTCGCGAAGCCGACGGCGCCGAAGTTCGCGACGGTCTCGCGGACGGCGACGGCACCGGGGCTCTGGAAGATGGGCAGCTGGTGGCCCGCCTTCCAGATCTCCTCGTCGAGCTTGTTGGCCAGCTCGGCGCGCTTGGCGTCGTCCAGCTCGCTGTTGGCCTCGTCGAAGAGCTTGTTGATCTCGGCGTTGCCGACGCGGCCGTAGTTCTGGTTCACGTTGGTCTCGTCGAGGGCGTAGATCGACTTCGAGGAGCTGATCGGGAACGCGGTGCTCAACCAGCGGAACGAGGTGATGTCGAAGTCACCGACGTTGATGTGCGACTTGAAGAAGTCCGCCGACGGGACGGTCTGGATGTCGACCTTGACGCCGACCTCCTTGAGCTGCGTCTGCACCAGCTTGGAGACCTGGTCGGAGGTCGGGTTCGGGGTCGGGATCACGAAGCGGATCGCGAGGTCCTTGCCGTCCTTCTTGCGGACGTCGCCCTCCAGCTTCCAGCCGAGGTCCTCCAGGCCCTTCTTGGCGGCTTCCTTGTCGAACTTCGCGACCGCCGCGTTGTCCTTGTACTCCTTGGCGCCCAGCAGGAAGATGTGGTTGCCGAGGACCTTCGGGTCGGGCTGGATCGGGCCGAGGATCGCCTTCGCGATGGTCGCGGTGTCGATGCCCTGCATGATCGACGTGCGCACCTTCGGGTCGCTCATGACGGCCGTGGGCGCGCCGTTGAACGTCAGGTGGTTGTAGTCGGGCGTGACGGCCTGGCGGATCTTGATGCCGGGCGTCTGCTGCGCGCGCTTGAACAGGTCGACGTTGGAGCCGACGTCGTACCAGTCGATGGCGCCGTTGGCGAGCGAGTCGGCGAGCGCGGTGCGGTCGATCACGCGGAACGTGATCTTGTCCAGCTTCGGCTTCTCACCCCACCACGCGTCGTCGCGGACCACGGTGACCAGCTTGCCGGTCAGGTCGATCGTGCCGATCTTGAACGGACCGGCGGTGACCTTCGGGCCGTCGACCCAGCCCTTGTTGAACTCGTCGGCCGTGGCGTTGAGCGACTTCGGGTACAGCGGCGCGAAGAGGCTCTTCCACTCCGCGAACTTCTTCTTGAAGGTGATCTTGGCCTCCTGGTCGGAGGCGCCCTTCTCGACCTTCTCGATGTCCTCGTAGCCGGTCGTGGACGAGGTCAGGTAGGCCGGGTCACCGCCGTTGTTGGCCTTCGCCTGCGCGGCGAAGTCCTCCCACGAGATGGCCGTGCCGTCGCTCCACTTGGCCTTCGGGTTGATCTTGAACGTGATGACCTGGGGGTCCTGCGACGTGACCGTCGCCTCCTCCACGTAGGCCTTGTTCAGCTCGATCGACGCGTCGGCCTTCTGCACGAAGACGCTCGGCATCACCGCGTTGATCATGCGGGCACCGCTCGCGACGGTGCCGTCCACGTTGTAGTAGTTCCAGTTGTCCGCCAGGGAGTCGACGGGCCACTTGAACTCGCCGCCGTCCTTCAGCTTGGACGCCTCGACGGGGTTGATGTCGTCCTTGCCCTGCACCTGCTGGTCAGCGCCCTTGAGGCCCTGATCGCCACCGGTCGGTCCGCTGCCGCACGCGGCCAGCGCCAGTGCCAGCGCGGCCACCGGCGCGGCTGCCCTGACCAATACACGTCGACTCACTGTCGTGAACCTCCCTCATGCCTGGCCGCGTCCGTCGTGGCCCGGTTCGTGCGCCCGGACGCCCCGCGTCCGGAAGACTGCGACACCGCTGGGGGTGTCATCACAGGACCTGCTTCTCCTGCGCGAAGTGGCAGGCCGCCTCGTGGTCGGTGCCCTGCTCCTGGCGCGGCGGCTCCACCTCGACGCACGTGCGCTTCTGGTCGTCGGACAGCGTCGCGTGCAGGAAGCAGCGGGTCCGGAAGCGGCAGCCGGACGGCGGGTTGGCCGGGCTCGGCAGGTCGCCGCTCACCAGGATCCGCTCGCGCTGCCGCTCCTTGACCGGGTCCGGGATCGGGATCGCCGAGAGCAGCGCCTGGGTGTAGGGGTGTCGCGGCGAGTCGAAGACCTCGTCGACCTGCCCGATCTCCACGATCTTGCCCAGGTACATGACCGCCACGCGGTCGGCGATGTGCCGGACCACGGACAGGTCGTGCGCCACGAACAGGTAGCTCAGGCTCAGCTTCGCCTTCAGCTCCTCCAGCAGGTTGATCACACCCGCCTGGATCGACACGTCGAGCGCGGACACCGGCTCGTCGAGCACGATCAGCTTGGGTTCCAGCGCCAGCGCGCGGGCGATGCCGATGCGCTGCCGCTGGCCGCCGGAGAACTCGGCCGGGTAGCGGGACGCGTGCTCGGGGCGCAGCCCGACCAGGTCGAGCAGCTCCGGGATGCGCTTGTCGATCACCGACTTCTCGAACCCGTGCACCTGGAGGGGTTCGGCGATCACGTCGAAGATCGGCAGCCGGGGGTCGAGCGCCGCCATCGGGTCCTGGAACACGACCTGGAGGTCGCGCCGGATCGCCTTGCGGGACTTGGAGTTCAGCCCCGCGACGTCCTGCCCGAGCACGGACAGCTCGCCGCCCATCGGCTTCTGGAGGTTGAGGATCTCCATCAGCGTGGTCGTCTTGCCGCAGCCGGACTCGCCCACGACGCCGAGCGTCTCGCCCTCGCGGATGTCGAAGGAGATGCCGTCGACGGCGTGCACGGTGCCGACCCGGCGCTTGAGCACGACGCCCTTGGTGATCGGGTAGTGCTTGACCAGGCCCGAGAGCTGGAGCACGACCTGGCGCTCCTCGCGCGGCACCTTCGCGATCGGAGCTTCCTCGATCACCTCGGCGCCGAAGATCTCCACGGCCGCCTCGGCACCGTCGGTGTCCTTGGCCGCCAGCTCGTCGGTGCGGATGCAGGCCGCGCGGTGCTCCGGCGAGCCGTCCACGTCGAACAGCTCCGGCTCGGCGGTGTCGCACGCCTCGACGGCCATCGGGCACCGCGGCGCGAACGGGCAGCCGGGCGGCAGGTCGGTCAACGACGGCGGCTGGCCCGTGATGGGCACCAGCGGCTGCTTCTCGCCGACGTCCAGGCGCGGGATGGAGCCGAGCAGGCCCAGCGTGTACGGCATCCGGGGGCGGGCGTAGATCTCGTCGACCTGCCCGGTCTCCACGGCCTTGCCCGCGTACATCACCATCAGCCGGTCGGCGAAGCCCGCGACCACGCCCAGGTCGTGGGTGATGATCACGATGCCCGCGCCGGTGACCTCCTGCGCGGTCTTGAGCACCTCCAGCACCTGCGCCTGCACCGTCACGTCGAGCGCGGTGGTCGGCTCGTCGGCGATGATCAGGTCGGGGTCGTTGGCGATGGCCATCGCGATGACGGCGCGCTGCCGCATGCCGCCGGAGAACTCGTGCGGGAACGCCTTGGCGCGCTCGGCGGCGTTCGGGATGCCGACCAGGTCCAGCAGTTCCACCGCGCGCTTGGCGGCGGCCTGCTTGGACACCTTCGCGCCGCGGTGCACCAGCAGCGCCTCGGCGATCTGGTCGCCGACCGTGTACACCGGGGTCAGCGCCGACAGCGGGTCCTGGAACACCATCGCGACCCGCTTGCCGCGGATCTTGGACAGCTCGCCGTCGTTCAGGCCGATCAGCTCGCGGCCCTGGAACTTGATGGAGCCGCTGATCCGCGCCTGCGGGGGCAGCAGGCCCATGACCGCGAGCGAGGACACCGACTTGCCGGAGCCGGACTCGCCGACGATGCCGAGCACCTCGCCCGGCGAGACCTGGTAGCTCAGGCCGCGCACCGCGCGCACCCGGCCGGATTCGCTGGGGAACGACACCGCGAGGTCGTTCACCTCCAGCACCGGGCCGGTCGCGGCGGGCCGGTCCGCGGCGTCGAAGAGGAGTTCCGAGCTGGTCATCAGGCTTTCCCTCCGCCGTCCGCGGTGGTGGTCGCGGACGTGGGCGTGGTGGTGGGCTCGTCGTCGTCAGCCGACTTCTTCTCGCGCTTGCGACCGCGCGAGGACGTGGGGTCGAGCGCGTCGCGGAGGCCGTCGCCGACGAAGTTCACCGCGAGCACGAACATCACCAGGAACCCGGCCGGGATGAGGAACAGCCAGGAGTAGGTGAGGGCCGAGTCGCTGCCGGTCGCGATGACCGTGCCGAGCGAGACGTCCGGCGACTGCACGCCGAAGCCGAAGTAGCTCAGGCCCGTCTCGGCGAGCACCGCCGAGCCGACGTTGATCGTCGCGTCGATGATCAGCAGCGAGGCCATGTTCGGCACGATGTGCTTGAAGATGATCCGCCCCGGCGTCTGGCCCATGTACTTGGCGGCCTTGACGAACTCGCGCTCCTTGAGCGTCAGCGTCATGCCCCGCACGATGCGCGCGGTGATCATCCACTGGAACGCCGCCAGCAGCACCACGAACAGCAGCCACGACTTCCCGCGGAACGCCGGGCTGAGGATCGCGATGATCAGGAACGACGGCAGCACCAGCAGCAGGTCGACCAGCCACATGAGGCCGCGGTCGACCCAGCCGAGGAAGTAGCCCGCGACCGCGCCCACCAGCGCCGCGAACCCGGTCGAGATCACCGCCACCAGCAGGCCGATGAGCAGCGACTTCTGGAGCCCGCGCATGGTCAGCGCGAACATGTCCGTGCCGATCTTGTCGGTGCCGAAGATGTGGTCCGGGTACGGCGCCTGGAGGAACGCGGTGTAGTCCTGCTCGTCGTAGCTCCACTTGGACAGCAGCGGGCCGACGAACGCCAGCAGGTACATCGCGACGATCACGACCAGGCCGAACAGCGCGAGCCTGTTGCGCAGGAACCGGGTCAGGACGAGCCTGCCCCTGGTCGTGGACTTGCCGGGGTCCGGCGCGGCGTCGACGGGGCTGCCCGAGGCGGCACCCGAGGTACCCGCGGAGTCGCCCTCGTTGAGGATTACGGTCACGTCGTCACCCTGCCTAGATGCGGATTCGGGGGTCGAGAGCCGCGTAGAGCACGTCGGCCAGCCATCCGGAGAAGAGCACGCAGACCGCGACGAACAGCGTCACCGTGGCCGTCACGTTGGTGTCCTGCGTGGTGATGCCGGTGACGAGCCAGTCGCCCATGCCGAACCAGCTGAAGAGCCGTTCGGTGAACGTGCCGCCGACCACGAGCAGGCCGAAGCCGAAGGCGAACAGCGTGGCCATCGGGATCAGCGCGGTGCGCAGGCCGTGCTTGAACAGCGCCTTGCGCCGGGTGAGCCCCTTGGCCTGCGCGGTCCGCAGGAAGTCGCTGCCCAGCACGTCGAGCATCGACGAGCGCTGGTAGCGGCTGTAGTAGGCGATCTGGCCCAGCGCGATCGTCAGCGTCGGCACGATCAGGTACTGGAGGCGGTCGACCAGCGCGGCGAACCAGCTGCCCTGGAAGCCCGGTGTCGCCTCGCCGGTGAAGAGCAGGACGTTGTCGCCGATCGTGTTGTTCACGCCCTGGGCGCCGAGCTTGAGCACGGTGCCGAGCACGAACACCGGTGTCGACAGCACCACGAACGAGAACAGGGTGGCGAAGTAGTCGCTGAACTTGTACTGGCGGATCGCGCTGACCACGCCGAGCAGCACGCCGAAGATGATGCCGATCGTGATGCCGAGCAGGAACAGCCGCAGGCTCACGCCGACGCGCCTGCCGAGTTCGTCGGTGATCGGGCGGTCCGCGATCGTCCGGCCGAAGTCACCCTGCACGACTCCACCCATCCAGGTGAAGAATCGCTGCGGAATCGGCTGGTCGAGGTGCAGGTCGATCCGCTTCGCCTCGATCGTGGCGGCGGGCGGCGGCGGATTGCGCTGCTGGAGCACGCCAATGGGGTCGAATGTGATGGAGGCCAGGCTGAAGGCTAGGAACGTCGCGACGAACGCCAGCACTACGTAGTTGACCAACCGTCGCAACAGGAATCCGGTCACCTGTGCTCAGTCCTTCCGAGTGCGGTGCGACGTTGACGTGCGAGCCGGACCACCCGGTGCACGCGCTTCTCGCGAAGAGATTAAACAGGCCCACCCCCGATGATGGGACCGCCCCACGACTTGTCCCTCCAGCATCGCCTGACCTGCGTGTTGAGGGCGTGAACCGGAGCCACGGCGGTGATCAGCATGGCTGATCGGCTGACTTCCCGCCGTTCGACCCCGTTTATCCTCGCGCTTCCGACCGATGCTCCCCCCAATCGGGACGGGTTTGTGACCAAAACACCTTCGGGGGAAACCCGATCGTTACCCGCAGGGTGTTCTGACAACCCTGAGTTCGGACAGTCTTGTTGACCGTTCACAGCGAAGTCGCGGTGTACCCGGCCGAGTGACCTCGTTCTTGTGAAGTCGACCGGGGTAAAGACGCGTTCATTTGTTAATCGATCACGACGGGGGCCCGCGACGCCCTTTCCAGGGGCCGCGGACCCCTCCCCCGCGTTGTCAGGCTCGTTGTCAAGCCTGGTCTAGCCGCAGACGGCCCCTCCGGAGGCGGAGCCGACCAGCTTCGCGTACTTGGCCAGCACACCGCGCTGGTAGCGCGCGGGCAGCGGCGCCCAGCCCTCGCGGCGGGCCGCCAGTTCGGCCTCGTCGACCTCCAGGTCGAGCGTCCCGGTGCCGACGTCGAGCCGGATCCGGTCGCCGTCGCGGACGAACGCGATCGGACCGCCGTCCACCGCCTCCGGCGCGACGTGGCCCACGCACAGGCCGGTGGTGCCGCCGGAGAACCGGCCGTCGGTCAGCAGGAGCACGTCCTTGCCCAACCCGGCGCCCTTGATCGCGGCGGTGATCGCCAGCATCTCCCGCATCCCCGGCCCGCCCTTCGGACCCTCGTAGCGGATGACCACCACGTCGCCCGCGGTGATGGTGCCGTCCTCCAGGGCGTCCATGGCGGCGCGCTCCCGGTCGAACACCCGCGCGGTGCCGGTGAACACGTCGGAGTCGAACCCGGCGGACTTCACCACGGCGCCCTCCGGCGCCAGCGACCCGCGCAGGATGCTGATGCCGCCGGTCCGGTGGATCGGCCGGTCCATCGCGCGCAGCACCGTCCCGTCCGGGTCGGGCGGCGCGATGCCCGCCAGGTTCTCCGCCACGGTGAGGCCGGTCACGGTGAGGCAGTCGCCGTGCAGCAGGCCCGCGTCCAGCAGCGCCTTCATCACGACCGGCACACCGCCGATGCGGTCGACGTCGGTCATCACGTGCCGCCCGAACGGCTTCACGTCCGCCAGGTGCGGCACCCGAGCGCCGACGCGGACGAAGTCGTCCAGGCTCAGCTCGACCTCGGCCTCGTAGGCGATGGCCAGCAGGTGCAGCACGGCGTTGGTGGACCCGCCGAACGCCATGACGACCGCGATGGCGTTCTCGAACGCCTCGCGCGTCATGATCTGCCGCGCGGTGATGCCCCTGCGCAGCATCTCCACCACGGCCTGACCGGAGCGGCGGGCGTACCCGTCGCGCCGCCGGTCGGTCGCGGGCGGAGCGGCGCTGCCGGGCAGCGACATCCCCAGCGCCTCGGCGGCCGAGGCCATCGTGTTCGCCGTGTACATGCCGCCGCACGCGCCCTCACCAGGGCAGATGGCGCGTTCGATCAGGTCGACGTCGGCGCGGCTCATCAGCCCGCGCGAGCAGGCGCCGACGGCCTCGAACGCGTCGATGATCGTCACCTCGCGCTCGACGCCGTCCGACAGCGTCACGCGACCGGGCAGGATCGACCCGGCGTAGAGGAACACGCTGGCCAGGTCCAGCCGGGCGGCGGCCATCAGCATTCCGGGCAACGACTTGTCGCAGCCCGCGAGCAGCACCGTGCCGTCCAGCCGCTCGGCCTGCACCACCGTCTCCACGCTGTCCGCGATCACCTCGCGGGACACGAGCGAGAAGTGCATGCCCTCGTGCCCCATGGAGATGCCGTCGGACACCGAGATCGTGCCGAACTCCAGCGGGTAGCCACCCGCCGAGTGCACGCCGTCCTTGCTCGCCTTGGCCAGCCGGTCGAGCGAGAGGTTGCACGGCGTGATCTCGTTCCAGGACGAGGCGACGCCGATCTGGGGCTTCACCCAGTCCTCGTCCCCCATGCCGACGGCCCGGAGCATCCCGCGCGCGGCGGTGCGCTCCAGCCCGTCGGTGACGTCACGACTGCGCGGCTTGATGTCGGGAGTCTCGTTCATGCACGAAACCTAACCGCCCGGTCGAGGGCCGTGCTCACCGAACGGCCGCCGCCTACTCGAACCGGCCGATCGGCGTGGGCTCGGGGAACTCCGCGACGGGGGCGCCCTCCAGGGCCTCGTCCATGAACCGCTGCCAGATGCGCCCCGGCAGCCCGGCGCCGTCGACCTCGGCACCCGCGCGGTCCACGATCTCCACGTCACCCCTGTCGGTCCCCATCCACACGGCGGCGGACAGCGACGGCGTGTACCCGACCATCCACGCCGCGGCCACCTCGCCGCCGGGCAGCGTGACCGTCCCCGGCTTCCCGGCGCACTCCCGGCCCGCGCACCCGACCTGCCACGCGGCGGGAACGTCCTTCAGAGCCGCCGTCACGTTGCCCGCGACGGCCCTGCTCCCGGCGGCGTCACCGCCGAACGCGACCGTGGCCGAGTCCGCGTGCTGGTAGAGGACCTGGTCCCCCTCCGCCTCGACCCGCTCGACGAAGTACGGCTCGTGGTGCACGCCCTCGGCCGCGAACGTGCCGTAGGCGACCGCGAGGTCGAACGGGCGGACCAGCGTGGCGCCCGCGCCGATGGAGATCGCGGCGTCGGGAGCGCCCGTGCCGTCCGCGCCCACCAGCAGCTCCCGGCTGATGCCGGAGACCGTCACCGAGCCGGGCACGCCCGCCGAACGGGCCGCCGTCGCCACCGGGCGCGTGCCCACCCTCGTGAGCACGAGGTCGTAGAAGACCGTCGCGATGTCCTGCGCCGAGGCCGCGCGCAGCGAGCACTGGCGGCCGCACGACGCGGTGCCGCGGTTGCTGACCGTCCGATCGCCGAAGGTGCGCGGCGACGTGCCGTCCAGGGGCTCGCCGATCCCGATCCCCGCCTGGAGCGCGGCGGTCAGGGCGAACGGCGTGAACGCGGTGCCGGGTTCCCGCAGCGTGTCGCGCGCGTGGTCGAGGCCCGCGCCGTCCCGGCCCGCCCAGTAGGCCCGGACCGCGCCCCTGGTCGGGTCCACCGCGGTGAGGGACTGGCGCAGCACGTCCGGCTGGCCCGCCATCACCTCGTCGACGGCGTCCTCGGCGGCCCGCTGCGCCCGGCGGTCGATGGTGGTGCGGACGACGACCCCCGCCCGCTGGGCGCGCTCCAGCGGGAAGCCGACCTCCTCCAGCTCCCGCACGACCTGGTTCCTCAGCAGCTCCCGAGCGCCCTCCGGCGGCGCGATCCGGGTCGCCTCCACCGGCAGCGGCGCGGGGAACGACAGGGAGTCGCGGTACTCGCGGGTGATCCAGCCGCGGTCGGCCATGGTGTCCACGACGGCCGCCCAGCGGGCGGTGGCGTAGGCCCGGTCCTCGGACCGCGCCGGGTCCCGGATGAGACCCGCGATCATCGCGGCCTCGGTGCCGGTCAGCTCCCGCACGTCCTTGCCGTAGTACATCCGCGCCGCCGCCGCGAACCCGTGGGCCGTCCGGCCCAAGTAGACGGTGTCGAGGTATCCCCGCAGGACGAGGTCCTTGCCGTAGCGGGCGCTCAGCTTGCGCGCGGTCACCAGGTCGGTGAACCGGCGGCGCCAGGTGTCCCCGCTCCCCTCGGTCACCATCCGCAGGTACTGCCTGGCGATGCCGGAGCCGAGGTCGACGTCGGACGAGCTGTCGTAGTCCGGCTGCTCGGCGGCGAGCACCGCGTACTTCACGACGTCCCGCACCTCACCGGAGATCGACTCGCGGTTGGCGCCGCCTGCCGCGATCGTGGTCATCTCGGTGCCGTCGGAGTAGAGGATCCGCACGGACTTCGGCTGCCGCGCCGAGATCTCGGTCGGGCTGGGCACGTCGACGGCCTGGTTCACGACCGCGAAGGCACCGACCGGGACCAGCACCACCAGTGCCACCACCAGGTAACCGATCCTGCGGACACGACGCCAGACCCGCTTGCGCCGGGGGCGCGAGGCCTCCGCGTTCGGCTGTTCGGACACCGGATTCCTTCCCACGCGGATTCGACGGAGCCCATTCTGTCGGCCTCATTCGATCAGCCTCCGAGGTACCCCACTAACATTGCCCTACCGTCAGCGTTTGCCAGTCCGGGGAGTCGCACGTGAGCGAGGAAAACCGGCGGGTCGCCGGGCGTTATGAGCTGACCGAGCGCGTGGGCGGTGGTGCCATGGGCTTGGTCTGGCTCGCACGCGACCTACGGTTGGACCGCGTCGTCGCGGTGAAGGAACTGCTGCTGCCCTCTCACCTCGACGAGAAGCAGGGCGAGCAGGCCCGTCGCCGCGCCATGCGCGAAGCAAGGATCGCCGCGAGGTTGCAGCACCCCAACGCGATCGCCGTCTACGACGTCGTCGAGGACGACGGCCAGCCCTGGCTGATCATGGAGTACCTGCCGTCGCGGAGCCTGGCCGCGGTGATCGCCGACACCGGCCCGCTGCCGGTGGACGACGTGGTGCGGATCGGCGTGCAGCTCGCCACCGCGCTCGCCGCCGCGCACAAGGCGTCGGTGGTGCACCGGGACGTCAAACCCGGCAACGTCCTGCTCGGTGACGCCGGCGCGGTGAAGATCACCGACTTCGGCATCTCGCGCGCGATCGACGACGCCACCGCCACGGCGACCGGTCGGTCTGTCGGCACCCCGGCGTTCTTCTCGCCGGAGGTCGCCAAGGGCGAGGACGGCGGTTACCCGTCGGACGTCTTCTCGCTGGGCGCGACGCTGTACAACGCCGTCGAGGGCACTCCCCCGTTCGGCATCTCGGAGAACTCGATCGCCCAGCTGCACCGGGTGGCGGAGGGCACGATCCGGCCTCCGGAGAAGGCGGGCACCCTCACCCCGGTGCTGCTCAGGCTGCTGGACCCGGACCCCGAGACCAGGCCCACGATGGCCGAGGCCGCCGAGGAGCTGGCCGTGCTGGCGGAGATCTCCGAGCCGACGCCGCCGCCGGTCGAGGAGGTCCCGGCCCCCGCGGCCGAGGCGCCCACCGAGCCCGAATCCACCCCCGCCCCGGCCGAGCCGGTGGCGGCGGCGCCCGCACCGTCCACAGAGGACGAGCAGAAGCGGCGCAAGCGAGCGGTCCTCGGTCTGATCGGCGCCACGGTGCTGCTGCTCGTCGTCGTGGGAGCGGCGTTCCTGTTCGCCAACCTCGGCAAGTCGGGGGAGAACACGCCGTCCGGCGCCTCCAGCGGCTCGGTGAACCCGACCACGACCAGCCAGCAGGTCACCGAACAGCCCCCGGCGGAGACCACCCAGTCCGACGTCACCACGACGACCAGCTCGTCCTCCACCCCGGCCCCGACCACGACCACGCCCCCGCCGCCCGCGCAGACCACGGCCGCGCAGGCGATCATCGACTACTACGCGGTCCTCCAGACCGACAAGGCCGCGTCGTACGCCCGGCTGACGGACAACTTCAAGCAGGCCAGGGCCAAGTCCTTCGCCGACTACACGTTCTTCTGGGGCCAGAACACCGCCACGGTGAGCAACGTCGTCGAGCAGGGGCCGAACACCGTCGCGGCGGCCGTCACGTTCAACGGCAACGAGGTCGAGAACCACGTGTACACGCTGGTCCAGCAGAACGGGCAGTGGCTGATCGACACCCAGAGCCCCTAGCGGGCACGACACCCGACGGCCGGACACCTCTCGGAGTCCGGCCGTCGCGCCGCTCCCCCGCCGTCGCCGAAGGAGTGGCCGACGCGGCGCAGCACTAGACCGCGGCCACCCCGATCAACCCGTTGCGCGTGACCAGATCGGCCAGAGCGCGCTCGTCCAGGCCCTCGGTGCCCTCCGGCCGCCGCGGGAGCACCACGAACCGCGTCTCCGCGGTGGCGTCCCACACCGCGATCGCCACGCCGTCCGGCAGGACGAGGTCGAACTCGGCCAGCACGGACCGGGGGTCGCGCACCACCCGCGACCGGTAGGCCTCGCTCTTGTACCAGGTGGGAGACGGCCCCAGCAGCGCGATCGGGTAGCACGAGCACAGGGTGCAGACCACCACGTTGTGGCTCGTCGCGGTGTTCTCCACGACCTTCAGCCGCTGCTCCTGCAACCCGCCGCCCATGGACACGCCCACCTCCCCGATGGCGGCGTTGGCGTCCAGCAGGAGGCGCTCGCGGAAACCGGGGTCCACCCACGCCCTGGCCACCAGCCGGGCCCCGTTGTCCGGGTTCGCCCGAGCCAGGAAGGCCTCCAGCGCGCGGTCCAGCTCCTGCGCGTCCACCAGCCCGCGCCGCTCCAGCAGCGCCTCCACGTGCCGGACCCGCGCGGCCAGTTCGGCGTTCGCGCCGCCGTGGTCCCCGCCCATCAGGACACCGCCCGGAGGTAGCTCTCCCACAGGGCGACGGTGACGTCGTGGTCGCCCTCGCCGAACAGGTCCCGCGCGGCGAACCGGACCGCGTACACCGCCTCGGGCTCCCCCGGCAGACCACGCGCGCGGTCGTCGGCGAGCGGGAACACGCCCTCGCTCTCGACGACCGTCCCCACCGCGCCGCGCGCGTACCTCGGCAGCCGGGTGTGGTGCGGCGGGTCCCCGGCCGCGGTGCGCACCCGGTCCCCCGGCGCGAACAGCTCAGCCACCGGTGACCTCCACAGCCGTGCACACGCCCTTGGCCACCAGCAGGGAGGTGATCGCGTGGAACCACCGCTCGTAGTACGAGGCCGCCAGGAACTCCCGAGGCGGCAACCGTTCCACGGCGTCGCGGAACTCGTCCAGGTTGTAGACCCCGCGACCGATGAGCGCGCGGTTCATCGCGAACACGTGCGCCTCCCAGTCGGAGTGGAACGGCGGCTCGTCCAGCTCCTGCTCGATCGGCGGGAAGCCCTGCATCCCCCCGACGTCGTTGATCCGGCTCATCCCGCTCCTCCCGGCCTCAGCCCCGCTCGATCACGTGCCCCACGACGTCCGGACCGGGGTGCGGCGCCCCGGACCCGTCCCGCCTCTGCTCGACCTCGGGCAGCTCCACCGGCACACCGTTCTTCGACGCGCCTGCCGGACGCGGTCCGATCCACGCCAGCACCAGCTCGGTCTCGCCCCGCAGGAACCGCTGCGACCGCACACCACCGGTCGCCCTGCCCTTCGCGGGGTACTCGCTGAACGGCGTCACCTTCACGCTCTGCCCGCTCGACGTCACCACCATCGGCTCGCCGTGCGCCTCGTCGTCCGTGCGGACGGCGCCGAAGAACACCACCCGCGCCCCCGCCGACACGTTGATCCCGGCCATGCCGCCGCCCTTGAGGCCCTGCGGCCGCACCAGCGACGCCGCGTACCGCAGCAGCGACGAGTCCGACGTGACGAACGCGAGCGTCTCCGTGCCGTCGACCAGCCAGGTGGCGCCGACGATCTCGTCGCCCTCCTTGAGGCTGATGACCTCGAACTCGTCCGACCGCACCGGCCACTCCGGCGCGCACACCTTCACCACGCCCTGCCGCGTGCCGATCGCCAGACCCGGCGACGCCGGGTCGGGTTCGCCCAGCGGCGCGATGCCGACGACCTTCTCGCCCTTCTCCAGCGGCAGCAGCTCGCTCGCGGCCATCCCGCCGCTGAGCGACACCGTGCCGATCTGCTCCGGCAGCACCGGCAGCGGCAGCACGTCCGTCTTGAACGCCCGACCGAGGTTCGTCACCAGCAGGATCTGGCCGCGGGCCGTCGAGTGCACCACCGCCGCGACGGCGTCGTGCCGGGTGCGGCCCTTGCGGCGCTTGGCCTCCGACGCCTCCTCCGACTCGGCGGCCGTCCTCGCCACCAGCCCCGTCGCCGACAGGATGACCTGGCACGGGTCGTCCGCGACCTCCAGCGGCCCGGCGGGCTTGGACGCCGCGAGGACCTCCTTCAGGTCGCCGTCGATCAGCGAGGTGCGGCGGACCGTCGTCAGCTCCTTCGCCACCGCGGCCAGCTCGGTCGACACCAGCTTCTTCAGCACCGACTGGTCGTCCAGGATCCTGGTGAGCTCGGCGATCTCGGCGCTCAACCGCTCCTGCTCGCCCTCCAGCTCGATCCGGTCGAACTTGGTGAGCCTGCGCAGCGGCGTGTCCAGGATGTAGGTCGCCTGGATCTCCGAGAGCCTGAACCGCTTCATCAGGCCGTCCTTCGCGGCCTGCGCGTTCTCGCTGTCGCGGATCAGCCTGATGACCTTGTCGATGTCCAGCAGGGCCTTGAGCAGCCCCTCGACCAGGTGCAGCCGGTCCTCGCGCTTGCGGCGGCGGAACCTCGTCCGCCGCGTCACCACGTCGTAGCGGTGGGCGAGGAACACCTCCAGCAGCGCCTTCAGCCCCAGCGTCTGCGGCTGGCCCTCGACCAGCACCAGGTTGTTGATGCCGAACGACTGCTCCATCGGCGTCAACCGGTACAGGTCGGCCAGCAGCGCCTGCGGGTTCACGCCGACCTTGCACTCGACGACCAGCCGGATGCCGTTCTCGCGGTCGGTGAGGTCCTTGACGTCCGCGATGCCCGACAGCCGCTTGGACTTGTTCACCTCGTCGGTGATCTTCTCGATGATCCGCTCGGACCCGACGCCGTACGGCAGCTCGGTGACCGTGATCGCCTGCCTGCCGCGACTGCCCTCCAGCGGCCCGATCTCGACCTTGGCGCGCATCCGCACGACACCGCGCCCGGTCTCGTAGGCCTTGCGCACCTCGTCCAGCCCCAGCAGCGCCCCACCGGTCGGGAGGTCGGGACCGGGCACGAACTCCATCAGCTTGTCGAGCGTGGCGTCCGGGTGCGTGATCAGCCACCGGGCCGCCGCCACGACCTCGCCCAGGTTGTGCGGGATCATGTTCGTCGCCATGCCGACCGCGATGCCGGACGTGCCGTTCACCAGCAGGTTGGGGAACGCGGCCGGCAACACCGACGGTTCGAGCAGCGACCCGTCGTAGTTGGGCCGGAAGTCGATCGTGTCCTCGCCCAGCTCCCCGACGAGCAGCATCGCGGCCTGCGACATGCGGGCCTCGGTGTTGTGGTTCACGAACCCACCCGCGAGGAACGAGTGGTCCTCGGAGTCGACTCGAACCGAGTACACCTCGGCCGGGTCGCACGGCTCCACCTCGGTGACGGTCTCGAACCGGTAACCGGAATCCATGATCGGCAGGATCGTCGCGAGCACCTCCGGATCCTCGATCCGGTCGATGATCCGGAGCCGTTCGGTCTCCCAACGTTCCACACGGTCGAACTTGTGCCGCGTGAGCCACTCGCGGCCGCTGCCGCCACGGTCGAGGTCCAGCGCGCCGCGCACGAAGTCGGCTACGAACGGAACGCTCTCCCGGCTCGGCCGGTGCGGACGCAGGGGCGAGCGCTCCAGCAGCTCCCGCACCTCCGCCTGCTTCGTCCTGAGGAACCCGACGCGGGAGACGAAGGCGCGGACGTCGCGAGGACCGGAGATGACGAGGCGGTGTTCCACCGCACCCCTCGCACGGGTGTACTCGCGGTGCCGCGCGATGACACCGAACTCGGCGAGCATCTCGTGGAGCTCGTTCGCCAGCCGTTCGCTGTACGTGGAGTACTGGACGGTGAACCCGTCCTTGGCGTCCCGAACACCCCCGTCACCTTCGAACGCGGCCATCAGGAACGCTCGTTTGACCCCCCAACCACCGTTCCACACGAACTCGGGGACGAACTTGTCCCTGGCCTGGTGACCGATGAACTCCGCCAGCGGACTGCGGCGGAACGCCTCCATGCCACCCGCGTGGTCCTGGATGTCGAGTTCCTGGATCCGCTCGCGGTCCTGACCGGTGTGACGTTCCGAGACGTAGCGCTGACCACCCACGACCTGGTCGTAGGCGTGCATCACCTCACCGAAGTAGTGCTCGTCGGTGTGGCTGAAGCCCGCGCGGTTCCCGTCGGCCCACCCTTCGGAGACCCAGGCGCCGCCGAGAACTCCGAGCACGTACTCGTCGGCCGTCGGGATGACCTCCGACCAGGCGTTCCGCGCGACGCACACGACGGCGCCCGGCTGGACCTCGTCCAGCCTCCGCCATTGGAAGAGCGGGACACCCATCGGTGCTTCCAAGCACAGGACCAGGTGGTTCTCGCTACCCCGGATCGAGAAGCCCGCCCTGGTGCGGATGCGCAGCGTCGGGTGGACCCCCGAGTTGAACACCTTGGTGACCCGAACGGCCTTGCCGTCCTTGTCGAGGACCTCGAAGTCGGCATCCGCCTCGGAGTCCGCGGGCAGGTTGACCAGGTCCGCGATGCGCGGGGTCGAACCGTTCGCGAGGCGAACGCGGGTGTCGCCGACGACGCAGTACCTCGACGCCGCCGGCCCGTCGTCCGGGCTGCCGAAGTTGCCGTGCCCGTCGACCAGCGGCGTGTTCAGCGAGAAGTCCTGCGCGAGGCGGACCATCGCGTCGTAGATGGCGGTGTCGCCGTGCGGGTGGTACTTGCCCATGCAGTTGTGGACGACCTGGCCCTCGACGACGAACGCGTGCTCCTCGGCGCCGACCTGGATGTCGTAGGTCGTGTCGCGGGTGACCGGCTCGACCGAGCGGACGCCGGTCAGCGACCAGCCGGGCAGCAGGGACGGGCGGGCGGCGGGCGGGGCGGGCACGGCGCGCAGGCCCTCGGTGCGGGACCACGGCAGCAGCGCCTCGGCCAGCGCGGCGGCGTCGGCGCCGACGACCAGGAGGCCGGCGTCGTGGGACGTGGCGCGGAAACCGAGGTCGGCCAGGAACGGGCGGGCCTCGGCGGGGAGCACGACGCCGTGCGCGGACGCGGAGCCCGCGGCGTCGAGCAGCCCGGCCAGGAACGGCACCCAGGACGCGCGGTCGGCCAGCACCTCGGCGAGGTCGGTCGCGCCGAGACCGGGGATGGTGAGGACGTGCCGCTCGGGGTCCTCGTGCTTCTCGCGGGTGGTCTCGACGTCCGCGCCGATCGCCCAGCCGTGGGCGATGTCGATCACGGTGCTGTCGGTGGACGAGACCACCGCGGCGCCCTCGACGACCTCGCCGCACGCGAGGACCAGCGCCCGCACGTACGGGAGGGCGTCGGCGCACGGTGCGGTCGCGGCCCAGCGGGCCGTGCCGTAGCCCGCGGTGAGCTTGCCCGCGAGGTCGCGGGCGGCGGTCCAGCGGGGCGCCAGGTCGTCGTCGAGGGTGCGGAAGCGCTGACCGGGCGTGACGACCATGCTCTGACCGGTGGCCCACGTGACGCGCACCAGTTCGGAGACCGGGTTCTCGTAGACCCGCACGACGGGGACCGGGACACCGGCCGGGTCGAGGACGTGGTCGCCGACCTCGATGGTCTCGATCGGCCGCAGGCCCTCGGGCGTCGACACCAGCGCGCCGCGCACGAAGCAGTCGCCGACCACGCGGGCGGACTTCACGTACGCGTGCGTCGGCCGGTAGCCCTGCTCGTTCATCGAGTACAGGATGCGGCGGTGCACGGGCTTGAGCCCGTCCCGCGCGTCCGGGAGGGCGCGCGAGTGGATGACCGAGTACGCGTACTCCAGGTACGAGTCCTCGATCTCGGACTTGAGCGGGTTGTCGACCACGTTCGCGCCCGCCTGGTCGAAGGCGGAGGGGTCGACCTTGGTCGTCGGGCCTTTGCGGCGTGCCATGGCTGAGCGCTCTCTCTACGGGTTCGTGGTGGTCAGAGGTCGATGGCCGACTGGTCGACGCGGGAGGACGACTCCACCAGCCACGCGCGGCGCGGTTCGACCTTCTCGCCCATCAGCAGTTCCAGTGCCGACTCGGCCGCCTCGGCGTCGTCGATGGTGATGCGGCGGACGGAGCGGGTGGCCGGGTTCATCGTGGTGTCCCACAGTTCGTCCGCGTCCATCTCGCCGAGGCCCTTGAACCGGGGCACCGGGGTGACGATCTGCTTGCCCGCCTTCTCCAGGCGGGCGACCGTCTGCTCCATCTCGCGCTGGGTGAACGTGAAGCGGGTCTCCGGGTTGCGGCCCCTGGTCACGACCTTGTGCAGCGGCGGCATCGCGGCGTAGAGCCGCCCGTCCTCGATGACCGGGCGCATGTACTTGGCGAACAGCGTGATCAGCAGCGTCCGGATGTGCGAGCCGTCGACGTCGGCGTCCGCCATCAGGATCACCCGGCCGTAGCGCATCGCGGCCAGGTCGAACGTGCGGCCGGTGCCCGCGCCGAGCACCTGGACGATCGAGGCGATCTCGGCGTTGCGCAGCGTGTCGCCCAGGCTCGCCTTCTGCACGTTGAGGATCTTGCCGCGCAGCGGCAGCAGCGCCTGGTACTCCGACACCCGCGCCATGCGGGCGCTGTTGTGCACGAACACGCCGTTCTCCAGCGCGAAGTTGTGGTGGTGCTCGACGGTGAGGTCGTAGACGTCGGCGACCTCCTCCAGCACCTCCACCGACTGGACCTGGTGGTTGACCGGCGCGCGGCCGTCGCCGGGCGAGTCGAGCGTGCCGGACAGCGACGGGTGCGAGTCGAGGCGGGGCAGCGCCCAGATCTCGGTGTCGTTCATCCAGACCGGCCTCGTTCCGTCCACAATGGACGACGAGCGGTACAGCGGCATCAGCGACTGGCCGACGACGAGTTCGTCCGCCCGCCGGTAGGAGCCGTCGCGCAGCCGGAACAGGTGGTCGGGGGTGCAGCGGACCGCCTCGCCGTTGTCGAGCGTCACCCGGACCAGCGGCGCCATGAAGCGGGTCAGCCTCGGCTCCAGCAGCGGGGCCACGACGACGTGCCCGGTCTCGGTGGTGGCGTAGCCGTAGTGGGTGATGCCGAACGCCCAGTCCGCGACGAGGTCGGCGAACGACCTCGGGCGGCCGAACGCCATCGCGACCATCGTGTCGCCGGTGAAGCAGCCCAGCGCGCTGTCACCCTCCACCAGGAACAGCTCGCTGCGGGACACGCCCGTCGCGCGGCAGTCGACCAGCTTCGGCGGCATCGACGCGCCCTCCAGCGCGGTCTTGCGGCGGGCCGCGTCCTTCTGCTGCTTCTGGGTCAGCCGCACGCGCGAGGCGTCGACGACCTTCTGGAGCACGACCTTCGCCTCCAGCTTGGTCCTCTTGTCCTCGGTCCACGCCCGGAGGTACTTCTCGACGACGGCCTGGATGACCTTGGTGATGCCCGCGGTGGACAGCTCGTCCTTGGTCTGCGAGGTGAACTGGGGCTCGGGGATGCGGACGTGGATGACGGCCGTCATGCCCTCCAGGACGTCGTCCAGGGTCGGCATGTCCTCCTTGGCCTTGAGCAGGCCGCGGGTCTTGGAGATGGCGTCGTGCAGGGCCTTCACGACCGCGCGGTCGAAGCCGCGGCGGTGGGTGCCGCCGTGCACGTTGCGGATCGTGTTGGTGAAGCACTCGACGGACCGCTCGTACCCGGTGCCCCAGCGGAGCGCGACCTCGACCTCGGCGTGGCGCTCCACTTTGGACCGCATGACGCCGTTCTGGTCGGCCGCGTTCTCCTGGTAGGTGCCCGCGCCGTTGACCAGCAGCGTGCCCGACACGGCCTTGTCGCCCGCCGGGGCGAGGAAGTCGACCATGTCGGCGAGGCCGTTGGGATAGTGGAACGTCTCCTCGCCGATCGAGTCCTCGATCGCGTGGCGCAGGACGTAGGTGACGCCGGGCACCAGGAACGCGGTGTTGCGCAGCTTCGAGCGCACGGCCTCGACGTCCAGCGACGAGCCGTTCTCGAAGTACCGGGAGTCGTACCAGTACCGGATGGACGTGCCGGTCGACTCGCCGCGCTTCATCCGGCCGGTGATCTGGAGGCCGGACTGGCGGGTGAACGGGGCCTTCGGGCCGGGACCGTCGAACACGGCGGGAACGCCGTGCGCGAACGACATCTGGTGGACCTTGCCGTCGCGCTTGACCGTGACGTCGAACCGGTGGGACAGGGCGTTGACCGCCGACGCGCCGACGCCGTGCAGACCGCCGGAGGTCTTGTAGCCCGAGCCGCCGAACTTGCCGCCCGCGTGCAGCCTGGTCAGCACCAGCTCGACACCGGACAGACCGGACTTCGCGTGCACACCGGTGGGGATGCCGCGGCCGTCGTCGTCGACCTGGACGCTGCCGTCCGCGTGCAGCGTCACGACGATCCGCGTGGCGTGGCCCGCGATCCCCTCGTCGGTCGAGTTGTCGACCACCTCGGTGAAGAGGTGGTTGATGCCGCGGCTGTCGGTGGACCCGATGTACATGCCGGGTCGTTTGCGGACCGCTTCCAGACCCTCCAGGTGTGTCAGGTCATCGGCCCCGTAGAGGGTCTCGGCAGTCACAGGGTCAATCTCCCGGTCGTGGGTTGCGGACGCGCTTGCGATGGGCGGTACTGGGAGACTATCCGGACGGTCCGACACTTTTCCGAACCACCGGGGGACCAGCCCCCTTATGCGGGGCGTCTTCCCTGGCTAGGGTCTCCGGTCATGACCTTGCTCCCACCCACCAGCGGCGCCGGGAGGCTGCTGCGCGGTGGGGTCGCGGGAGCCGCGACCGGGGCGTTGGCGGTGGTCGCGCACGTCGAGGCGAACGGTGCCCTGCCGGGCGCGGGACTCGTGGTGCTGCCCGTGCTCCTGCTGGCCGCGGCGGCCTCCGCGCTGGGCGGCCGGGAACGCGGTCCGGCGCAGATCCTCGCGCTGGTGGGCGCGGGCCAGTTCGCCATGCACCTGCTGATGTCGCTCGCCGCGGCGCGGGCGCACGACCACGGCGCGCAGCCGTTCGACTCCGGTCCGCTCATGCCGGTCGCGCACGTGCTGGCGACGCTGGCCGTCGTGGCGGTGCTCGCGGGCGCCGAGCGCGCGGTGTTCGCGGTGACCGCGGCGCTGGCGTCGGTGCTGCCGCGGAAGCTGGGCCCCGTCCCGGTCACCGGTCCGCTGAGGACCGTCGTGGCCGAGTCGGCGCGGTCGCCCGTGTCCGGGGTCGCGCGGGGCGGCGGGCCGACCCGCCGCGGTCCCCCCGCCACCCGCTGAACCCCCTCCACCCGAGCCGTCGACCCCAGGTCGACGGCCGCAGCGCGGTGCGCGCACCACACCCCCGCACTCCCGTGCCACGCCCTGGAGAACCCATGACCACGACCTCGGACCAGGTCGTCCAGTCCACCACGGGCCTGCGCGGCCTCGTGCTCCGCTGCCACTTCTACGCGGGCGTGCTGGTCGGCCCGTTCGTGCTGGTCGCCGCGCTCACCGGTGTCCTCTACGCGCTGACCCCGCAGCTCGAGTCCTGGCTCTACCACGGTGAGCTGTCGGTCCCCGTGAGCAGCCGTCCGCTCCCGCTGGCCGAGCAGGTGCTCGCCGCCAGGGCGACCAACCCGACGGGCTCGCTCGTCGCCGTGCGCCCCGCGCCCGAACCCGGTGACACCACACGGGTCCTGTTCACCGAACCCGGTCTCGGCGGGTCGGAGCGGCGGGCGGTGTTCGTCGACCCCGGCACCGGCCGGGTCACCGGTTCGCTCGTGGCGTCCGGCACGAGCGGCGTGCTGCCGCTGCGGACCGCGCTGGACCAGGTGCACCGCAACCTCCTGCTGGGCGAACCCGGCAGGCTGTACAGCGAACTCGCCGCGTCGTGGCTGTGGGTGGTCGCGCTCGGCGGCGCCGTGCTGTGGCTCACCCGGTCCCGCGCGACCCGCGGGCGGCGGCGCTCGCTCGGGGTGCACGGCGTCCTCGGGATGTGGGTGCTGCTGGGCGCGGTGTTCCTGTCGGCCACCGGTCTCGCGTGGTCGGCGTACGCGGGCGGGAACGTCGCGGCGGTGCGGTCGGCGCTGGGCTGGGCCCCGCCGTCGCTCCGGACCGGCGGCGGGGGCGAGCACGCCGGTCACGCCGCGGACCGGGTGGACGACGTGCTCGCCTCCGCCCGTGCGGCCGGGATCGACGCGGGCGCGCTGGAGATCGGGTTGCCGGACGGGCCCGGCGAGCCGTGGGAGGTGACCGAGGTCGAGCGCGGGTGGCCGACCCAGGTCGACGCCGTGGCCGTCGACGGCGCTTCGGGCTCGGTGGTGGGGTCGGTGCGGTTCGCCGACTACCCGGTGGCGGCGAAGCTGGCGCGGTGGGGCGTCGACGCGCACACGGGCGTGCTGTTCGGGTGGCCGAACCAGGTGCTGCTGCTGGCCGTCGGGCTCGGCCTGGTGGTGCTGGTCGTGCTCGGGTACCGGATGTGGTGGCGGCGCAGGCCGGTGCGGGCGACCGCGGTGGCGTTCGGGAAGCCGGTCGCGCGGGGCCAGTGGCGGAAGGCGTCCACTCCGTCGGTGCTGGTGCTGCTGGTGGTCGCGGGCCTGGTCGGGTGGTTCGTGCCGCTGCTGGGGACGAGCCTGGTGGCGTTCCTGGTCGTGGACGTGGTGCTCGGGCTGCGGGCCCGCGCGGCGGCCGGGAACTGAACCGGGGGCGTTCGGGGTCCGTAGGACTCAGCGGGACCACCCGGAGGTGAGAACCGTGAAGTTCGCGAACCTCGCGATCGCCGTCACCGCGGCGGGCGCCCTGTCCGCCTGCGCGTCCGCGTCCACCGCCGCTTCCAGGAGCGACGTGCCGAAGCTCGAAGTCCCACCGCTGAGCATGGCCGGGTTCACCGGCAAGCCGTGCCGGGTGTTCGGGGTCGACCAGCTCGGCTCGCTGGGCATCACCGCGCCGGGGGCACCGGACCCGGAGCAGTTCACCGCCCGCTGCCGGTGGACCGACGGGAAGGCCACGACCATCGGCATCTCGCTGTTCGGCGAGTCGCAGGGGCTGGCGCGGGTGTACGCCGCCAAGGAGGCGTTCCCCTACTTCAAGCCCACCGAGGTCGCCGCCTACCCGGCGGTCGACCGCGACACCGCCCAGGGCACCACCGGCACCTGCTCGACCGTCGTCGGCATCGCCGACGGCGCCGCGTTCGAGATCGAGGTGGACGTGGACGACCAGGCCTCCGCCGACTACACCGCACCGTGCGCGGTGTCGAAGCACGTCGCGGAGATCGCCCTCGCCAACATCAAGGGGGGTGGCTGACCGCTCTCCAACCCGAACGGACGCCACGATCCAGGATTCACCCGGTAGAACCGGCGAACGCGGACTGTTCGCCGGGCCCGATGGCGACGGCCGTTATACGATCGTGACATGACCGGATTGGCACTCCTGGACGACGCGGGGCTGGTGGAAGCCCTGCGCGTCGGTGTCGAGCGCGCCCGGTCCGCCCACGCGTCCGTCCTGGCGGTGCTGGCCGAGGCCAGGTCCCGCGGCCTGGAGGCGCGCGCCGGGTACCGGAGCCTGGCGGAGCTGGTCAAGCACGTCGCGAGGGTCGACACCGGCGAGGCGAAGCGGTGGGTGGCCCAGGCCGCCGCGCTGTTCCCGTCCACGACGCCGACCGGTGCCGTCGTCGCCGCCCCGCTGCCCGTGGCGGCGGTCGCGGTGGCCGAGGGCGCGCTGTCACCCGCGCACCTGGACGTGCTGGTCGGCGCGATGGCGTCGCTGCCCGCCGAGGCGGAGCGGATCCTGGTCGACGTCGCCCGGTCCGCCGAGCCCGCCGGGGTGCGGGCGGTGGCGGCGGGCATCCGGGCGCGCGTCGACCAGGACGGGCGCGAGCCGGACGACCGGGAGCCGGCCCAGCCGGTGAACCTGCTGCACCTGCGGACCAAGCTCGACGGCCGGGTGGAGTTCAGCGGCCGACTGGGGTACGAGCAGGGCGAGCTGCTGCGGGCGCTGATCGGACCGCTGGCGAAGCCGCACGCCCCGGACGCCGCCGGTCCCGACACCCGCACCCTGCCCGAACGCCAGGGCGACGCGCTGGCCGACGTGCTCGACCTGGCGTCGCGCTCGCCGCACCTGCCGACCGAGGCCGGGGAACGGCCCCACGTCACCGTGACCGTCGACCACCAGACCCTGGTGTCCGGGATCGGCACGGCGGTCCTCGGCGGCTCCAGCGTGATCAGCGCGTCCGAGGCCCGCCGGATCGCGTGCGGCGCGGGGATCATCCCCGTGGTGCTGGGCGGGGAGGGCGAGGTGCTGGACATCGGTCGGATGTCGCGCAGGCTGACCCCGCACCTGCGGCGCGCGCTGCACCTGCGAGACGGCGGCTGCGCGTTCCCGATGTGCGACCGGCCGCCGAACTGGGCCGACGCCCACCACGTCGTGGAGTGGCACCGGGGCGGTCCCACGAGCATCGACAACCTGGTGCTGCTGTGCCGCAGGCACCACACCCTGGTCCACCGCAGCGAGTGGGAGGTCCGGATGGAGAGCGGACTTCCGCACTTCATCCCGCCCGCGTTCATCGATCCGCGGCGAAGACCGCTGCACAACGCGGTGCGCAGACCGGCGGCGTGACCGAGGCGGTCGGAAGGGGTGGTCGGGTCCGTTCGGGACAACGGACCCGAACCTCCCTTCCGACCGCACGGGAACGGGTCAGGCCGTGGCGTGCATGTGCTCCCTCGCCCAGGTCTCGAAGCTGGTGAGGGGGATGCCGAACTCCCGCGCGAACTCCGGACGGGCGGGCTGGCCCTCCACGTTCATCCACTCGTGCGAGGCGCCCATCGGCGGCATCCCGGCGGCGAGGGCCTCCTCGACCGTCATGGTCGGGGCGGGCAGCGGCGTGCCCAGCACTCGGGAGAGGACCTCGGCGATCTCGGTCATCGACAGGTACTCGCCCGCCAGCTCCAGTTCGACGCGGTCGAAGCGCTCCGGGTCGGCGATGGCCGCGGCGGCCGCGACACCGATGTCGTGCGTGGCGACCAGCGACAGCCGGGTCTCGGGGCGCAGAACGCTGACGAGTCCGCCCTCGATGCCTCGGGGGAACAGGAACGCCAGGGACGGGAGGAAGTTCTCCATGAAGAAGCCCGGCTTGAGGATCGTCCAGTGCGGGAAGCCGGCTTCGCGGACCCGGTCCTGGATCGCGCTCTTGGCGCCGAAGGTCGGCTCCATCAACGCCCAGCGGCCTTCGGCCCAGCCGGGGGCCTCGGTGTGCCGGCCCGCACCGGTGACGGAGGTGTGCACGAACTGCGGCACCCCGGCGGCTCTCGCGGCCTCGACGAGGGTGGTGCCCTGGGTGATCTCGTCGTCGTGGTCGAAGCCCTGCCCGGTGAAGGCGGGCATCTGCACGGAGAACACGGCGCGGGCGCCCTTGGCCGCTCGGACGACGGAGTCGTGGTCGAGCAGGTCGCCCACGACCAGTTCGACGCCGAGCGCCTCGACGGCCTTCGCGCGCTCGGTGGCCGGGTCGCGGACGAGAGCGCGGACGGGGACGCCCGCGGCGAGCAGGGCTCGGGCGGTGGCCCCGCCCTGCCTGCCGGTGGCGCCGGTGACCAGGACGGGTGCGGACTCTGCGGACATGGTGCTCCTCGGGACTCGACAGCAAACGGCGGGGTCCGCCGTTTCCACTCGGTCACGATATGGCGGGGCCCGCCACTTAGCAAGTCAGACGACCACGACCTCCACGCCCGCCGCGCGGAGCCGGTCCACGCCCTCGGGTGACGCGCTCGAATCGGTGATCACGACGGTCACCTCGCTGATGTCCGCGATGCGGGAGAACGCCCGCTTGCCGATCTTCGAGCCGTCCGCGAGGACGATCACCTGGTCGGCGGTCTTCATCAGGCAGTGGTCGGTCTGCGCTTCCACCGAGTCGTGCGTGCTGATGCCGCCGCGCACGTCGATGCCGTCCACGCCGAGGAACACCACGTCGAGGCTGATGCCGGACAGGGCGCGGTCGGCGATCGGGCCCACCAGCTCGTAGGTCTCGGGGCGGACGCCACCGCCGGTGACCACCAGGTCGATCATCGGGCGGACGGACAGGTCGGCGGCGATGTTGAGCGCGTTGGTCACGACCTTCAGCGACCGGCCGGTGGCGAGCAGGCGGGCGAGTTCGGTGGTGGTCGTGCCGCCGTTGAGGCCCACGGAGTGCACGGACTCGTCGACCCGCAGGGCGGCGGCCTCCGCGATCTGCCGCTTCTCCTGCTCGCGGCGGCCGACCCGGTAGCGCATCGGCAGCTCGTAGATGACCTCGGCGGCGATGGCGCCGCCGTGGGTGCGCTTGAGCAACTGCTGCTCCTCCAACGACTGGAGGTCGCGCCGGATCGAGGCGACGGACGCCCCCAGGTCGCTGGAGAGGTCGACGACGCTCACCGAACCGGTGTCCGCCAGCCGTTCAAGGATGGCGGAAAGGCGCTGTTGCTGACGCATTCGCTCACCATAGTTCATGGCGAATGCCCGTATCGTCGCCCCTGGAGCCGAAACACGCACCGTCGGTGCTCGCTATCGGTCAGATCACCGCGACCAGGCGGGCCAGCTCGATCGCCTCGGCCATGGTCGGCTGCGTCGCGGTGCCGCCCGCGCCGCGGGTCGACAGCGCGCCCCCGGCGCAGCCGAGCGCGAGGGCGTGCCGGACGTCCCCTCGGTCGAGCCACCCCGCGAGGAAACCGGCGTCGAACGAGTCGCCCGCGCCCACCGTGTCCACCGGGTCGCGCGCCGGTGGCCGCGCGGTGATCGTGGTGCCCGCGTGCAGCGCCACGCAGCCGCGCCCGCCGACCTTGACCACCGGCGACGGACCCGCGGCGGCCAGCGCCACCAGGGCGTCGTCGACGCCGTCCGCGCCGCTCAGCGCCACCGCCTCCGCCTCGTTGGGCAGGACGAACGTGCTCGCCGCGAGCAGGCCGGGCGCGAGCCGCCACCGCCCGGACGGGTCGTGGTTGGTGTCGAGCGAGGTCGACGCGCCGGACGCCAGCACCGCGCGGAACAGCTCGGGCAGACCGGCGGTCAGGCGGGGCTGGAGGAAGTAGGACGCCGAGTGCACGTGCCGCGCCGGGACGAGGCGGACGTGGTCGGGGCCGAACTCCGGGAGGCAGCCGGGCGCCGTCAGGATCGCCCGGTCCCCTCCCCCGCGGTTCAGGCAGACGGTGAGCGCGGTGGGCAGCGCGTCGTGCCGGACGCACGCGCTGACGTCCACGCCCGCCGAGGAGAGGACGTCCAGCACGAAGTCACCGGCGGGGTCCCGGCCGACCATCGCGGCCAGACCGGTGGCGAGGCCGAGCTTCGCGGCGCCGTGCGCGACGATCGCGGCCGACCCGCCGAGCGCGAGCAGACCGTGCTCCACCAGCGTCTCGGCCTGGCCGTACGGCGGCTGGTCGGGAGCGCCCGAGACCAGCACGTCGGGGTTGGCGTCCCCGATGACCAGCAGGTCGAGCATCACGTCCCCCGCAGGGCCGGGGGCAGCAGGTCGCCGTGCGCGGCGGTCATCGCCGCGCACAGGTCCCAGATCTCGTCGAGGGTGAGGGCGGCGGCGGTCGCCGGATCGCTCATCGCCGCGTGGCGGACGTGGGCGGGGTCGCCCAGCACCGCCGCGGCCACGGTCAGCTCCACCACGGAGAGGAAGCTCCGGTTGAGCGCGGCCAGCTGCGGCGGCAGCGCGCCGACGCGGTGCGGGTGCACGCCCAGCCGGTCGAGCGTGGCGGGCACCTCCACCGCCGCTCCGGCGGGCAGGTTGTCGATCAGGCCGTGGTTGGCGGTGGTCACCTGGATGGTCCGGCGCACGCCCGTGACCAGGCTGTGCACGACCTGCGGCGCGTACTCGACGGCGTCCTCGTCCGGGACCGGCGGCGGCGCGCCACCCGCGGCGATCCGGTCGCGCAGCCCCTCGTACTCGGCGAGGTTCGCCGCGCTGGTCCCGACGTAGTCGCGCACGGGGATGCGCAGCCGCTCGACCTCGGAGTCGTGCCGCAGGTACCAGGGCACGTACTCGGAGGAGTGCTCGCTGGTCTCCGTCGGGTAGCGGCCGAGGCGGCGGTAGAGGTCCACGCGCACCCGCCGGGCCAGCTCGGGGTCGGCCTCGATCGCGGCGTCGAGCGCCGGGTAGAGGTCGCGGCCCCCGTGTTCCCAGCGCAGGATCCAGGCCTGGTGGTTGACGCCCGCGGACAGGACGTCGACCTCCTCGTGCGGGACCCCGACGAGCGCGCTGAGGTCGCGGACGGTCCAGTGGACCGAGTGGCACAGCCCGACGGCCCTCACCCGCGGCGCGGTGGCGGCCAGGTACTGGAGGTTCATCGCCATCGGGTTGGTGTAGTTGAGCAGCCACGCGTCGGGGCAGACCGCGAGGACGTCGGCGGCCAGCCCGTCGAGCAGGGGGAACGTGCGCAGGGCCCGGAAGATGCCGCCGATGCCGAGGGTGTCGCCGATCGTCTGCCTGATCCCGAACGACTCGGGCACGTCGAAGTCGGTGAGGGTGGCGGCGTGGCCGCCGACCGCGACCATGTTGATCACGAAGTCCGCGCCGTCCAGCGCCTCCCGGCGGGACGACGACGCCAGGACGCGGGGTGTCGCGCCGCACTGCTCGGCGGTGTGGCGGGCCAGCGCCTCGGCGACCGCGAGCCGTTCGCCGTCGATGTCGTGCAGGGCGATCGTCGCGTCGGCGAGTTCGGGGAACGACAGGAGGTCGCGGAGGAGCTGGCGGGTGAACTCGACGGAGCCCGCGCCCACGAACGCGATGGTGACCATCTACCGACCTTCCAGTACGCGGATGAGCCGAGCGACCTCGGCGGTCATGGCTTCCCGTCCGGCGCCCAGGTAGCGCCGGGGGTCGACGAGCACGGGGTCGTCGCCCAGACCGGCCCTGATCGCCGCGGTGAAGTACTTGTTCAGCTGGGTCGCGATGTTGATCTTCCGCATCCCCGCGCGGACCGCTCGGGCCAGGTGCTCGTCGGACACCCCCGACGAGCCGTGCAGCACCAGGGGCACCGGGACCGCGGCGTGCAGCAGGGCGATGAGGTCGAAGTCCAGGGCGGCGTCGCGGGTCAGCATCGCGTGCGACGAGCCGACCGCCACGGCGAGCGCGTCCACCCCGGTGGCCGCGACGTACCGGGCGGCGTCGTGGGGGTCGGTGCGCGCGCCCGGTTCGTGGACGCCGTTCTTCCCGCCGACCTCCCCGAGTTCGGCCTCCACCGCGACACCGCGCCCGTGGCAGCGGCGCACCACCTCGGCGGTGCGGGCGACGTTCTCGTCGTGCGCGAGCGCGGACCCGTCGAACATCACCGAGCCGAAGCCGAGGTCGACGGCCTCGCGGACGAGGTCCTCCGACGTGGCGTGGTCGAGGTGCACGGCCACGGGTGCCGACGCGGCGGCGGCGATGGCGAGCGCGGCGCGGCCGATCGGCGCGAGGGAACCGTGGTAGCGGACGGCGTTCTCGCTGATCTGGAGCACCACGGGCGCTCCCGTGTCCTCCGCGGCGGCGGCGATGGCCTCCGCGTGCTCGATCTGGATCACGTTGAACGCGGCGGTGGGCGCGGACCTGCCGAGCACCTCCCGGAGCGGAACCAGTGGCATCTTCTAGTCCTCGGTGACTCGTCGCGGCAGAACGGACGCCTTGCGGCTCTCGTAGAAGTCCCTGTCGAAGTCCCCGGCCAGCGGGGAGCGCACGGCGGCGGCCGACAGCGCGACCGCGTTCGCGAGGCGCTCGGGCCACGGCAGGTGCCAGCAGGCGACCAGCGCGGCCACGGCCGCGTCCCCGGCGCCGGTCGGGTTGCCGACGACCCGCTCGGGCGGCGTCGCGGTCCACACCCCGGCGCGGGTGTAGGCGGTCATCCCGGCGGGGCCGTCGGACACGAGCGCGGCGTCCGCGCCGAGCGCCAACGGGTCCAGGTCGGTGGCCGCTCGCAGCTCCAGCCTGTTCGGGGTGATCACCGCGGGTCCGGCCGCGGCTCCGGCCGCCAGGGGCGGGCCGTCGGCGTCCAGCAGCACCGGCACGTCGCAGGCCCGCACGAGGGTGGCGTAGGCGTCCGGCGGGACCCCCCTCGGCAGCGAGCCGGAGAGCACCACGAGGTCGACCCCGGCCAGCAGCGCGCGGTAGTGGCGGACGAACCCGGCCCACTCCGGCCCGGTGACGCTCGGTCCCGGCTCGGCGAACACCGTCGCCTCACCGGACCCCTCGACGACCGCCACCGTCCGGCGGGTCTCCCCCGCGATCGGGAACATCGCCTCGGGAACGTCCGCGTCGGCGAGGTCGGCCGTCAGCCGCGCGCCCGAGCAGCCGCCCACCAGCCCGGTCGCGACGGCGTCCACGCCGAGCCGCCGCAGCACCCTGGCGACGTTGACGCCCTTGCCGCCCGCGCGGACGGCGGGCGCGCCGACGCGGTGGGTGGTGCCCGCGGCGAGCCGGTCGACCGGGTAGGTGACGTCGAGGGCCGCGTTGAGGGTGACCGTGAGCGTCCGCACGGCGATCAGCCGGTGCCGCGCAGGATGACCGAGCGGGTCAGGTGGCGCGGGGTGTCGGGGCGCAGCCCCCGGCCCAGCGCGACCTCCACGGCCAGCCGGTGGACGGAGACCAGTTCGGCGAGCGCGTCCCGGTCGCGGGCGACCCACAGGCCTCCGGTGGCGCGGACCTGCCGGTCGAGGCCGTCGGGCGGCGTGCCGAGCACCCAGACCGCCGAGCGGTCGTCGGTGATGGCGATGGGTCCGTGCCGGTACTCGGCGGCGGGGTAGGACTCCGCCCAGCTCAGGGACGCCTCGCGCATCTTGAGGGCCGCCTCCGCCGCGAGACCGGTGGTCCACCCGGCACCGAGGAAGGTGAACTGCCGCCGCTCGGCGACGCCTGCGGGCAGCGGTTCGGCCAGCGCCAGCTCGGCGTCGGCGACGACGCGGCCCAGGTCCTCTCCGAGGTGGGCGCGCAGCAGCGCGACCGCCGTCGTGGCGAACCTCGTCTGGACGACGGACCGCTCGTCGGCGAAGTCGAGCACGACGACGGCGTCGGCCAGCGCCACGACGGGGGTGTCCGGATCGGCGACGACCGCCGTGGTGGGCACGTCCGCGCGGAGCCGGTCGAGCAGTTCCAGGACCTCGGTGGTGGTGCCGGAGCGGGTGAGCGCCACGACGCGGTCGTAGGCGCGGCCCGCGGGCATCTCCGAGGCGGCGAAGGCGTCGGTCTCGCCGTGGCCCGCGTCCTCGCGCAGCCGGGCGTAGGCCTGGGCCATGAACAGCGACGTGCCGCAGCCGACCACGGCGACGCGCTCGCCGCGCCGGGGCAGGGCCGCCGCGGTCGCGGGGTCCGCGGCCACCTCGACCGCCCGACGCCAGCACTCCGGCTGGGAGGCGATCTCGCTCGTGGTGTGGAGGTCTCCGGACTGAGGCTGTGCGCGCATGAAAGCTTTCTACCACGATCGCTCATAACCAAGCAATAATCATGATTGTTTGACGAAATACCTGGTCAGGGGCATGCCGATGGCCGGAACGGGCGGTGCCCGTTCCGGCCTGGTCGGTGCGGCTACTTGATGCCCACGGAGGCCACGGACCGCACGAAGAACCGCTGCGCCACGAAGAAGACGACCAGCACCGGCAGCTGGCTCAGCACCGTTCCCGCCATGAGCTTCGGCCAGTTCGTCGTGTGGGCGCCCTGGAAGCTCTGGAGTCCGATCTGGACGGTCATGTTCTCCGGGCTCTGGATGGCGATCAGCGGCCACAGGAAGTCGTTCCACGTCTGGAGGAACGTCAGCACGGCCAGCGTGGCGAGCGTCGGGCGCATCAGCGGGAGCAGCACCTGCGCCAGGATCCGCAGCCGACCCGCGCCGTCGATCCGCGCGGCCTCCTCCAGCTCCCTCGGCACGGTCGTGAAGAACTGCCGCATGAGGAACACGCCGAACGCGGTGGCCAGGTTCGGCGCGATCAGGGCTCCGAGCGTGTCGGTGAGGCCCACCGAGCGGACCATGATCAGCAGCGGCAGCATGACGATCTGGAACGGCACCATGAGCGTCGCGAGGATGGCGACGAAGACCACCCTGCCGCCGAGGAACCGAACGCGCGCGAAGGCGTAGCCCGCCAGCGAGCAGAGCACCAGGTTGCCCACGACGCAGACGACCGACACCACGGAACTGTTGAGCAGCCACGATCCCAGCGGGGCGTCGCGCAGCGCGGCGGCGTAGTTGCCCCACTCCAGGCCGCTGGGCAGGCCGGGTGGGAAGCGCCGCGACTCCGCCTGCGTGGAGAACGACACGAGCACCATCCACACCAGCGGCGCGATCATGACCAGCGAGAGGGGCAGCAGGAGCAGGTGCAGCGCGCTGGGGCGGCGCGACCGGGGCGTGGTCATCGGACCTCGAAGGACGACGTTCGGCGGTTGAACCGCAACTGGACGACGGTGAACACCAGGACCACCAGGAACACCGCGCAGCCGATCGCCGCGGCGTAGCCGCCGTCGAAGCTGACGAAGGCCTCGTTGTACAGGTGGTGGACGAGCAGGGTGGTCGCCCGCAGCGGGCCGCCCTTGGTGGTGACGTACACCGCGTCGAACAGCTGGAGACCGTTGATCGTGAGCCACACCAGCAGGAACCCGGAGGCGGGGGCGACCTGCGGCAGCTCCACGTGCCAGAACGACCGGAGCCGCCCGCACCCGTCGAGCGCGGAGGCCTCCACCAGGTCCTCGGGCACGTTCTGGAGCGCGGCCAGGAAGATGATGACCGCGAAGCCGAGCCAGCCCCACACCGTCATGCCGACCACGGCGTACAGCGCTTGACCGGGGTCCTGGAAGAAGCCCTGCTTCGGCAGGCCCACCCCCTCCAGCAGCGCGTTGATCAACCCGAACTGGGGGTTGGCCAGCCAGCCGAAGACGATCCCGGTGGCGACGGTCGAGGTCACCAGCGGCACGAACACGGCCATCCGGTAGAGGGTGATGCCGCGGACCGGCTGGTTCAGCAGCACCGCGATCGGCAGCGCGAGCGCCATCGTGAGCGGCACGAACAGCGCCGCGTAGAGCAGGGTCCGGCGCGCGGCGTCCCAGAACAGCGGATCGGCCACCAGCTTCGCGTAGTTCTCGCCGCCCGCGAACGTGCCGGGCGAGGTGAGGTCGGTGTGCTGGAGGGAGAGCACGAACGACCACACGACGGGCACCAGCCCGAACAGCCCGATCAGCACCACCGCGGGAGCGGCGAACCCCCACCCCGCGAGGTGGTCGGCCAGGCGGGTCCGGGAGCGCGGCGGGCGCTGGTCCCGCACCGGCGCGGGCGGCACCGGGGCGAGCACGGCGGTCACGAGCCCGCCAGGATCTGGTCGACCTCGGCGCGCGCGGTGGCCACGGCGGCGCCCGCCTCCTCCTTGCCCAGCAGCACCGACTGCACGGCCGTGCCGAGCGCCTGCGAGATCTTCGGGTACTCGGCGGTGTTCGGCCGGGCCTTGTCCACGTTCTTCGCGAGGTTGTCGACGAACACCGTGGTGCCGGGGTACTTCCGCTCGAACTCCGCGTAGCCGGGCAGGGTCAGCTCCGACCGCCGGATCGGCAGGTGCCCGGTCGCGGTGGCGAACTCCAGGTGGACCTCCGCCGACAGCAGCCACTTCAGGAACGGCCACGCGTCGGCCTTCCCCGACTCGCCGAACACGACGAAGGCGTCCGGTCCGGCGATGGTGGCGTGGGTGACCTTCCCCGGCAGGAACTGCACGCCGTAGGACACGTCCTCGTTGATGGAGCCGAGGTCCCAGGGGCCGGTCCACAGCATCCCGATCCGGCCGGAGTTGAAGAGGTTGAGGTACTGCTGGTCGCCGGTGTCGAGGTATACGGACCTGTCCACGACGGCCATGTCGTGCAGCAGCGACATGGCCTGCCTGCCCGCGTCCGAGTCGAACGCGGCCGTCTTCCCGTCCGGCGACAGCAGGTCGCCGCCCGCCTGCCAGAGCAGGGCGAGGTACCGCCAGACCGTGTCCTCGCTGCCGTCGTTGACGTACGCCCAGCCGTACCGGTCGTCGTCGGGCGCGGCCAGGACCGCCGCGGCGGAGCGGAAGTCGTCCCACGTCCACGTCTCGGTCGGGTAGGCGAGCCCGGCCTGGTCGAACAGCGTCTTGTTGTAGACCAGGGAGAGGTTGTCGACTAGCGCCGGGACGCCGTAGACCTTGCCGTTCACGGTCGCGGCCTCGCGGCCGGCCGGGAACAGGTCGTCCCAGTCGAACTCCGCGTCGTCGCGGACCGTGGACGTCAGGTCCTGCGTCTGCGGCCGGTCGGCGAGCCCGGTGAGGGAGGAGCCGAACTGGTAGGCGACGGCCGGCGGCTTGCCCGACACGAAGGAGGCCAACGTCTTCTGCAACGCACCGTCGTTGCCGCCGTTGAACACCAGCTCCACCTGCCGGTCGGGGTGCTGCGCGTTCCAGCGCGCGGCGAGCGCGCCCAGCGCCTCGGCCTCGCGGTCGGTGTAGCCGTGCCACACCAGGACCTTGTCGCCGCCACCGGGAGCGCCCCCGCAGGCCGCGGTCAGGGCGAGCGTGGCGGACAGGATGAGGGCCGCCCTCCGACTCAGTCCGCTCCCCTGTGTCATGGAGGCCTCCCACTGGTGCTTGGTTTTGGTTGAGGCGAGTCACGCTAAAGCAGAACCGCTCATAACAGCAAGAGAATCGGGGTAAAAGATCACGATCGTTCATCGAGAGTGCTTGAACGATCACCCTGCCACGACAGGCTTCCGAGCTGACTAGGGGTGTTCAACCGTGACAGCGTTGTAGTTTAATCGCTCACAAGCTTGCACGAACTATGAGCGATTAAGGAGCTTGTCGCCCTATGGCATCCCTGGTCACAGCACTCGGCAGAGCAGCCCTGGCGGTGGCGGTGGTGGCCGCGTGCGCCACCGCGGCACAGGCCCGTCCGGGTGAGGTCACGGCCCAGGTGGAACTCCCGCCCTCACCGGCCGTGCTGGACTACCAGCTCGGGGCCGCCTACGCGCCCCCGGCGGGGGTCACCCTCGTGACGCGCGACAGCACCGCGACGCCCGCGCCGAACATCTACACCATCTGCTACGTCAACGGTTTCCAGACGCAGCCGCAGGAGCGCGACCTGTGGTTGCGGGAGCGCGAGGACCTCCTGCTGTCCGACTCGCGGGGCAACCCGATCATCGACCCCGAGTGGCCGGACGAGTTCCTCCTGGACACCTCGACGGCCGCCAAGCGGACCCGTCTGGCCGAGATCACCGGGGCGGTGCTCCAGCGGTGCGCGCAGCGCGGGTTCAAGGCGGTCGAGATCGACAACCTCGACTCCTACGGCCGGTCGCGCGGCAAGCTGACGGTCGACCACAACCTCGCCCACGCCACCCTCCTGGCGCAGCGCGCCCACGGCCTCGGTCTGGCGATCGGCCAGAAGAACTCGGCCGAGGAGAGCAGGCGCGCCCACGACGAGGTCGGCTTCGACTTCGCGTTCTCGGAGGAGTGCCACTACTACGACGAGTGCGGCAGCTACAGCGACGTCTACCGCGAGCACGTGATGAACGTCGAGTACACCGACAACCTGCGCGGCACGTTCGAGGACGTCTGCGCCGATCCCCGGAGTCCGGCCACCACGACGCTGCGGGACCGCGAGCTGGTCGGTCCGGACAACGGCGACCACCGGTTCGACCACTGCTGACGCCTACCCGAGCAGCTCCGCCACCGCCGCCTCCGCCGCGGCGCGCGCGTCCTCGGCCGACCCGAGGCGCTGCTCGGCCTTCTCCAGCGCCCGCCCCGCCTGCTGCGCGGCCTTCTCGGCGGCCCTGAGCTCCGCCCGGAGGTCGTCGCGCTCCCGCAGCAGGCGCGCGTGCTCCGCTCCGGCGGACTTCACCTCGGCCCGGCAGCCGTCGATGCGCTCCTCGGCCTCCTCGACGGCCTGCCGGGCCTCCGCCAGCCGCCGCTCCCGGCGCTGCTCGCGGCGGGCGGACAGGTCGTCCGGCGCGGGCGGCTCGTCGGTCATCGGCCCGAACCCGGAGTACTCCAACGCCTTGGTGAGCCTGCCGCTCCGCACCTGGTCGGCCATCCCGGCGTCGGCCATGGCCGCGGTGAACGTGTCGCGCACCTGCGACAGGGCCTCCCCTGCGAGACCGCCCGCGCCGTCGGCGGCCAGTTCGGTCAGTTCGGTGACGAGTTCGCGCCGCCGCCGGTCCAGCCGGCGCAGCTCGCTGCCGTGCAGCCGCCGCTGCGCGGCGCGCAGCCTCTCCCCCAGCTCCACCGCCTCCACCAGCACCGACGAGCCGGAGCGGACCAGTCGGTTCACCGCCCATGCGGCCACGGTCGGCCTGCGCAGCGCGCCGATCGCCTTGGCCACGCCCTTGTCGGCCGCCGCGGCGGCGAGGCGGGCGCGGGCGGCCACGAACTCCGCCGGCGGCAGGGCGTACAGCTCGTCGGCGGCCTCGTCGACCCGCGGTGTGCTCGTGATGGGACCAGTCTGCTCAGAACCGACGGCACCCGCCATCCGTAGTACGGGAAAAGGGGTGAGTCGTGACGAGCGGAGGAGCAGCCGATGAGCGTCCACGGCGTGGAGGACCTGGTGCCGCTGCGAACGGGCTTCGACCTGAGCTGGCGCGGCTACCACCGCGAGGAGGTCGACGACTACGTCCACGGCCTCGAACACGACCTGCGCGACCTGGCGGCCGACCGCGACGCCTGCACGGCCCGCGCCGAGCACCTGGCCGAGGTGCTGGAGCGCTCCCAGGCCGAGGCGGCGACCCTCCGCGCCGAGCTGGACCGCGTCTGCTCCAGTCCCCTGGACACCGAGGTCCTGCCATTCCGCCTGTCCGTGATGGTCGAGGTCGCCACCGCCGAGGCCACGTCGGTGCTCGACCACGCACGGGCGTGCTGGCGCGCGGCCCAGGAGTCGGCGGCGGCGCTGCGCGCCCACTACGACCGGCTCGGTGAGGACACCCGGCGGCAGCGCGCGGAGATCGAGGCGGAGCGCGAGTCGGTGATCCGCGTGGCGCGGGTGCAGGCGCGGACGATCGTGGCCAAGGCCGAGGCGCGCCAACGGGAACTCGACGCCGAGGCGGAACGGGCGCGGGAGCGGGTGGAGCTGGACTTCAAGCTGGCCATGGACCAGCGGCGCGCGGAGGCGCTGCGGGCGCTGGCCGAGGGCAGGCTCGACTGAGAGCGCGGGGAGCCGCCCGCGGAACACGGACGGCTCCCGTTCGCGATCAGCTCCGCTGGGTGAGCCTGAACGACTGCGAGGCGGAGCCGTTGCAGGTCAGCTGCACGAGTTGCACGCTGTCCGCGCCGGAGCCCCCCGGCACCGTCAGGCACTTGCCGCTGAGCCTGCTGGTGAAGTGGAAGTAGCCGTCGGCCTCGGCGACCGGTCGCCACTGCTGGTTGTCGCCGCCGCCGTAGGCCCACAGGTGCAGCGCGGCGTTGTCGGCGGTGGAGGTGTTGCTGACGTCGACCACCTGCGCCGCGTTGCCGCGGTTGTTGATGCGCACGAACCCGCCGCTGGTGGGCGCGAACTGGTACTGCTGCGCGAGGGTGGCGTTGCAGGCGTACTGCTGGACCGCGGTGCCGTTGGCGGTGGCGGCCGAGCGCGCGTCGACGCACTTGGAGC
Organism: Umezawaea sp.; assembly: GCF_057122925.1. NCBI lineage: Bacteria > Bacillati > Actinomycetota > Actinomycetes > Pseudonocardiales > Pseudonocardiaceae > Umezawaea > Umezawaea sp. Next base: position 98,804 of record NZ_DBNGPQ010000176.1, read on the forward strand.
TGCCCCGGTTGGTCACGGCGTACCAGGCGGTCGGCGAGATCTCACCGGGCGGGTCGGTGGGCGGCGTGGAGGTCGCGCCGCCGAGCCAGAGCAGGCCGTCGACGATGAAGCGGTTCTGGACCTCGCTGTCGAACGTGGAGGAGAGGCCCTGGTTCGTCTCGTAGTTCATCGCGTTGTGGCCGAAGTTGGCGTAGAGCATCCGGTAGTTCTTGTTCGTCCACATGATCGGGTAGTAGCCGCTGCGCCACTGCTGGTTCGGGTCGGTGCCGAGCGGGAAGCTCGACGGGTCGACCGACGCCAGGACCTTGATGTTCGGGTTGGTCCGCAGGTCGTTGCTCCAGGAGTACCACTCGCTCACCGCGGAGGTGAACGTCGCGGGCAGCCTGCTGGTCGACGGGTGGGTGCGGTCCTCGACCTTCAGCACCGCGGTGGTCGGGCCCCAGGTGTTGCTGCGGAACGTGCCGGAGCCGAGGAAGGTGTTGTTGAACCACGGCCAGTTGTTCGCGTTGTCGGTGTAGGCCGAGACGTGGAACCCGAAGTAGCCGCCGCCGTTCGCGATGTAGTTCTGGAACGCGGAGCGCTGCGCGGCGCCGGTCGGGGCGTCGTCGAGGAACATGACGACCTGGTACTGGGCCAGGTCGTTCGCGTTGAGCATGTTCCAGTTGGTCGTGGCGGTGTAGGTGAAGTTGTTCTGCGCCGCGATCTGGGGGAAGCGGACGTTGGCTTCCTTGACCCAGTTGATGTGGGCGGCGTCCCAGGTCCCGTTGTAGAAGGCCAGGACCTTGAACGCGGGCGCCGCCTGCGCCTCGACGCGGCCGAACGCGGGGCTCAGGACCACGAAGAGCCCCGCGAGCAGCAGGGCGACCATCTGGACGAACGTGCGTTTTCTGCTGGAACCGGCACTCGTGCTCATGCAGGGGCCTTTCGAGGGGGTTCAGGGAGACAACCGCCGGCAGGGGGCGACGATCGGCGGCCCCGCACAAGCCCGCACGGGCATGCTCCCTGAACCCCTTGGGGTGTCTCGGGTCCTGCTGAGGACATCGATGTCTCCCCAGGCGGGTGCATGACGATGCGGGCATCGGTCGGGCACCCTAAGACAACCCAATTCCAGGCCTTAATTCAAGCCCTAAATTTAACCGTTCGGATCTGGTGCGGCACTCCGCGTGGTGCTCAGTTCCGTCCGTCCTTGTGCGGGGACGTCGGGAAGAACCCCCCGCGGGGAGCGGGCAGCGGCGCCACCGGAGGAGGCGCGGGGGCCTCCATCATCGCGCTGGCGTCGAGGTTCAACGGGCGCAGCCGCACGGGCTCCGGCTGCTCCTGCCGACCGCGGCCCCCACCGCGCTGGGCCGACTGCTGGGCGGCGACCGGACGGCGGTCGGCGCGACGCCTGCTCTGCGGCGGCGGACCGACCGGTTCGATCGTGGTCAGCGTGCTGCTGGCGGGCATCGGCTGCGGCGCCTGCTTGCCGCGCCTGCCGCTGCCCCGAGGCGGGTCGGCCACCGGCCTGGGTGCGGGCGGTGGTGCCAGGTCGCGCTCGGGCTCGATCCGGCGACCGCGCCGGTCGACCTCGGGCGCGCGCCTGCGGGTCCTCGGCGCGTTGATCTCCGGTGCCTTCGACCGCTTGCGCGGCTGCTTCGGCTCCGACGGCGCACCGTCGTCACCGCCGCCCTTGCCCAGCAGCGGCGGGAGGACCCACGCCGCGAGGCCGGTCATCGCGAAGCACAGCACCAGGATGCGCACCAGCGGCGGCACGTTCGGCAGCATCTTCACGGCCATGCCGTTGGCCACGATCACGGCCCCGAAGAAGACGACGAACACGAAGACCGCCAGCACGACCCGGCGCTTGCCCTTGCGCGGGCGCTCCGGGCCGTAGCCGCCGTCGTCGTCGGCGTACACCGGCGACATCGACTGCGCCGTCGACTGGTCCAGCGGCGTGACGCCGTTGGAGAAGGTGACGCCGATCTGCATCGAGTACTTCTGCATGTAGCGGCCCCAGCGGGCGTTGGACGACGAGCGCGCCCAAGCGTCCGCGGCGGCCTCGTCCGTGAAGCGGCAGACGATCTGCCACACCCGGTCGTCGTCCGGCGAACCCGAGACGGAGCCGCCGAGGCAGCCGGGCGACCGCTGCGCGGCGCTCACCAGCCCCCTGGCTCCGACCGAGAAGTCCGACAGACGTCCTTGCGCCACCTTGTGCGAGGTGGTGAGCAGGACAGGAGGGTTCGGCTTGTTGGGTCTCAAACCCCCTCCACCCCCGACTGACTCGTAAAGTCCCCGTGGTTGGACCACGTGGTTCGGCGAATCGGTCGCATGACTGGTCCCATCTTCGTCGTGAACCGCGGCACGCCGTTCTCGTACAACTCCGACACCGAGGCCTACGTACGGCACCGGAGAGCGGTTCAACTCGGATCAGAACTTTTTTCGACCTCGGGTCAGGCAGCGGCTCCGGTGCCCTCGATCTTGGTGACCAGGCCGGTCTGGACCGTGATCATCTCCTTGGCGAGGGCCTTCACGCCGGCGTGCGTACCAGCGCTTTCGACCTCCTGCGCCATCTTGATGCCGTCCTGGAGGTGGCGCACCATCAGCGGCGACCACTGCTTGTCGAACTGGGGGCCGGTGTAGCCGCCGAGCACGGACACGTCCTTCGGCGCCACGACCATCTCGTGCGCCTGGTGGGAGCTGTCGGTGACCCCGACCTTCCACTCGGTCAGCCAGCCGTTCATCTTGCTGATCTCGGCGCTGCCCTCGGCGGTGATCGCGTTCGCCACCTCGACCACGGCCGCGTTCTTGGAGCGCGTGCCGACCAGGCCGCTGATCTCCAGGGTTTGCTCGTGGTGGGGGATCATGTCGCGGAGGAACACTATGTCCGCGTCGTTCGCCCCGGCGGTGGACGCCGCGGAATCACCGAGCATCGACGAGCACGCGGACAACGACATCATCAAACCGATCACCGCGACGATCAAGCGGGCGCGCATCCATGGCCTCCTGGGTCTCCTGACGAGGCATACGGACACCTGACGCGGCCGGTTCATCGATTCGTCACGAAATGAGCAAATTTCCGAACCGACCGGTCCACGGGGGTCAGCGGTCCCTCCCGACGACCGTGCGGGCGACCTCCAGGAGGGTCTCCGACGTGGTCGGGTCGCAGTCGGCCGCCTCCAGGTGACCGGCGGCCTCGGCCATCTCCCGCGCGGCCCGCGACCGGGCCCACTCGCGGGCCCCGGTGCGTTCGATCAGCGCGGTCACCGCGGGCACCTCGGCCGGGTCGAGCGGGCGGTCGCGGGAGTAGAGGTCGGCCAGTTCGGCGGCGGCCGGGGTGCCCGACGTCAGCGCCGCCACCGCGAGCAGCGACTTCTTGCGGCTCAGGAGGTCGGAGCCCACCGGCTTGCCGGTCACGGCCGGATCGCCCCAGACCGCCAGCAGGTCGTCGACCAGCTGGTAGGCCAGCCCCAGGTGCCTGCCGAACGCGCGCAGCCGTCCCGCCCGCTCCGGGGTGGCGCCGCCCACGAGGCCACCGAGGGCGCACGAGAGGCCCAGCAGCGCGCCGGTCTTGTCCGCAGCCATCCGGACGCACTCGTCGAGCCCCACGTCGGCGCGGGTCTCGAACGCGAGGTCCGCGTGCTGGCCCTCGCACAGGTCGAGGACCGCCGACGTCAGCCAGTCCGCCGCCGTGGCGGCGTTCGGGGCCGAGCCGCGCGCCAACGCCCTCGGCGCCAGCGCGAGCAGCGCGTCGCCCACCAGGATCGCGGGCGCCTCGCCGAACACCGTCCACGCCGTGGGCCGGTGGCGGCGCACCCGGTCCCGGTCCATCACGTCGTCGTGCAGCAGGGAGAAGTTGTGCACCAGCTCCACCGCGACCGCGGCGGGCACCGCGGCCTCCGGTCGGCCGCCGACGGCCTTCGCGGCGAGCACGACCAGTGCGGGCCGGATCGCCTTGCCGGGCCTGCCGGTGTCCGGTTCGCCGTGCCGGTCGGCCCAGCCGAAGTGGTACCGGGCGATCCGGCGCATCGAGGCGGGCAGGAGGTCGACCTCGGCGCGCAGCGCCGCCCCCACCACGTCGTGGCACCAGCGCGTGACGTCACGGGCGGTGCGGAACTCGGGTGGCAGCCGGACTGCGGTCATGGTGGCTCCTCGGGTCCGCGTTCCTGCCGACGTCGTGCGACCGGCACTGCGACCGTAGGCAGGACGGGCCGCACGGCGACATAGCCTGTTCGGGTCACCACCTCGTCCCGATCTGAACCTCCCGGCGCTCCGCTCCGTGTTCGACGTACGGCTTTCGACGCGAAGGAGGCCCGACGTGAGGACAGGACTGGTTCCGACTCTGCTCCTGTGCGCCGCACTCACGGCGTGCACCACCACCGTGCGCTCGACGGCGGTCCCCACCGCCGAGCTCAAGCGCGGGACACCGCCCACGACCGTCCAACTCGGCCGCAACCCGCTGCTCGGCGACGTCGTGGTCGACGGCGAGGGGTACACCCTCTACCGCTACGACAACGACACCGCCAACCCCTCGGTCGCCGTCTGCACGGGCGAGTGCGCGACGATCTGGCGGCCGGTGCTGGTCTCGGACGAGATCGCGTACCGCAACCTCGACCCGGAGTTCCTCGACACGCTCGTGCGCCCCGACGGCGGCACGCAGGTGACCGTCGGCGGCTGGCCCGCGTACCGGTTCGCCGACGACCGGGTGCCCGGCCAGGTCTCCGGGCAGGCCCTGGAGGAGACGTGGTTCGCGCTCGCGCCCAACGGCACGAAGGCGGGTGGCGGCAAGAGGACCGGCTAGCCGCGGTCGGCGGTGGGCTCCGGCAGCCCGCGCACCGTGTCGAGCACCAGGTTGACCGCGGCCCGCGACCGCGCGCCGCGCCGGGTCATCGCCGTGATCGTGCGGGTGACGGCCGGGGTCAGCTCGCGGGTGGCGACCCGGTACCTCGGGTCGACCGCGAGCGCGGGCAGCAGCGCGACCGAGAGCCCGGCCTCGACGTGCTGGAGCGTCATCAGGTAGTTGCCGAACCGGCAGGCGACCCTGGGCTCGAACCCCGCCCGGCGGCACAGCCGGGTCGCGAGGTCGGCCATGTAGGACTGCGGCACGTCGAACGCCCAGGGCTCGCCCGCGTAGGCGGCGAGGTCGACCGGGCCCCGGCCCGCCTGGTCCAGCGGCACGACCAGCACGACCTCGTCGGTGGTCAGCGGGACGACGTCGACGTCCGGGTCCGGCGGGAACTCGACGAAGTCCGGCGTGGTGATGATCAGGTCGGCGGCGCCGCCGCGCAGCGCCTGGACGCTCTCGTGCGGTTCCAGCTCCAGCAGTTCGACGTGGACGTGGGGGTGCGTGCGGGCCAGTTCGACCACCGCCGGGACGGCCAGGCTGTGGATGGCGCTCTGGAACGCGCCCACCCGCACGAGGCCGGACGGTTCCTCGCCGAGGCCGCGCAGTTCCGCCTCGACGGTGTCCATGTGGTCGAGGATCGCCCTGGCCCGGCGGGCCAGGATCAGTCCGGCCTGCGTGAGCCTGACCCGGCGTCCGGTGCGTTCCAGCAGGTGGGTGTGCGTTTCCGCTTCGAGGACGGCGAGCTGCTGCGACACGGTCGACGCGCTCAGGTTGGCCGCCTCGGCGACCGCGCGGACCGTGCCGAGGATGTCCAACTGGCTCAGCAGGCGCAGCCGCCACGGGTTCAGCACGGGACCATTGTTGTGCGGTCCAGCCGAACAGCACAGTCGGAATCGTGAGATGGACGTGACGCTCGGGCGGTCCTAGCGTCGAGGGCATGGCCGCGCCGACCTCCGCTTCGACGTCCACCGGGTTCTGGGCCGACGCCCGGCGGCACCTCGTCCGCTACGGCGGCGGGTTCACGCCCGAGATCATCGACCGGGCCGAGGGGAGCTTCGTCTTCACCGAGGACGGGAGACGCCTCCTCGACTTCACGTCGGGGCAGATGAGCGCGATCCTCGGCCACTCGCACCCGGAGGTCGTCGCCACCGTGCGGCGGCAGATCGGGTCGCTCGACCACCTGTTCAGCGGGATGCTGAGCCGCCCGGTCGTCGACCTGGCGCGGCGGCTGGCCGACTCGCTGCCCGCGCCGCTGGAGAAGGCGCTGCTGCTGACCACCGGCGCCGAGTCGAACGAGGCGGCCATCCGGATGGCGAAGCTCGTCACCGGCAAGCACGAGGTCGTGTCGTTCGCGCGGTCCTGGCACGGCATGACGCAGGCCGCGGCGAGCGCGACCTACAGCGCGGGCCGCAAGGGCTACGGCCCCTCCGCGCCGGGCAACTTCGCCATCCCCGCGCCGAACCCCTACCGGCCGGACTTCACCCACCCCGACGGCTCGTTCGACTGGCGGCGCCAGCTCGACCTCGGGTTCGACCTGGTCGACGCCCAGTCCGTCGGCAGCCTGGCCGCGTGCCTCGTCGAGCCGATCCTGTCGTCGGGCGGCGTCCTGGAACCGCCGCCGGGCTACTTCGCGGCGCTGCTGGAGAAGTGCCGCGAACGCGGGATGCTGCTGATCCTCGACGAGGCCCAGACCGGGCTGTGCCGCACGGGCACCTGGTACGCGTTCGAGCGCGACGGGATCGTGCCGGACATCCTGACGCTGTCGAAGACGCTGGGCGCGGGGCTGCCGCTGGCGGCGGTGCTGACCAGCGCCGAGATCGAGCAGGAGGCGCACGACCGCGGTTTCCTGTTCTTCACCACGCACGTGTCGGACCCGCTGGTCGCGGCGGTCGGCTGCACGGTGCTGGACGTCCTGGAGCGCGACCGCCTCGACGAGCGCGCCGCGCACCTCGGCGGGGTGCTGCGGCGGGGTCTGAACGGGATCGCCGACCGGCACCGGGTCGTGGGCGACGTCCGGGGCCGGGGTCTGCTGGTCGGGGTCGAACTGGTCGACGACGAGGGCACCGGGGAGGGCTCCGACGAGCTGGGCGCGGCGGTCACCCGGCGCTGCCTCGAACTCGGTCTGCACATGAACATCGTGCAGCTTCCGGGCATGGGCGGTGTGTTCCGCGTCGCACCTCCGCTGACCGCGACGGAGGACGAACTGGCCCTGGGCTTGGAGATCCTGGAACAGGCCGTCGCCGACACGACCGCACGACCGCGGTGACCGGGAAGAGGCCTGCAACGCCGGGAGCCCCATCGGCGAAGTAGGTGCATGAGAACCGAGCAGCAGGCGAGCTTCGCCGAGTACGTGAGGGCGCGCGGGCCGTGGATGCTGCGGATCGCGCTCCGCCTGTGCCGGGACCGGCACAGCGCCGAGGACCTGGTGCAGACGACGCAGGCGAAGCTCTACCAGCACTGGAACCGCCTGTCGGCGGTGGAGAACCTCGACGCCTACGCGCGCACGGCCCTCGTGCACACGCACATCGGCGAACGCCGCACCGGCTGGGCCAGGAAGGTCGACCTCCAGCCGATGCGGGAGGACCTGCCCGCGGCCGAGGCTGACCACGCCTCGCGGCTGGTGCTGCGCGACGCGGTGGAGGGTCTGGCACCGAGGCAGCGCGCCACCATCCTGATGCGCTACTTCCTCGACATGACCGTCGAGCAGACCGCGGCGGCCCTCGACGTCACCGCGGGCACGGTGAAGAGCCAGACCAGCCGCGGTCTGGACACGCTGCGCGTCGTGCTGGAGGAGAGCGGAGCCCGCGCGGCCTGATCAGCCCACGGTCACCCGTTCCCCCACCTCCACCCGCTGGTACGGCGCGCCGGTCCCCGGCCCGCCCTCGCCCAGCATCCTGGTCACCAGGCCGAGGCCGAGTTCGCTCAGCAGGGCGTCGTGGACGCCGATCGCCCGCCCCGGCTTGACCTCGCGCACCCAGTCGATCAGGTCGGCGGTGCGCGACCACGGCGCGTGCGCGGGCACCAGCAGGGTGTCGACGGGCACGTCCGGCGTGGTCAGGGCGTCGCCGGGGTGGAAGAGGGCGTCGTCCACCAGGAAGCCGACGTTGCGCACGACCGGGATGTCCGGGTGGATCACCGCGTGCCACTCGCCGAACACCTTGACGTCGAACCCGGCCGCGGTGAACGCGTCGCCCGCGCCGACGGCGCGCACGCGCGGGCCGAGGCCGTCGAGCGCGGCGGCCACCGCCGGGTTGGTCCACACCTCCAGGCCGGGCGAGTCGGCCAGCGCGGCGCGGATCCGGTCCTCCAGGAAGTGGTCGACGTGCTCGTGCGTGATCAGCACGGCCTCGGCGCCGTCGAGCGCGGAGGCGTCGGTGAACGCCCCCGGATCGAGCACGAGCCTGCGTCCGTCGCGCTCCAGCGCCACGGACGCGTGGCCGAACCTGGTCAGTTCCATGTTTCCCCTCAGAAGACGGCGACGACGACGGTCCGGAGCACGAGGACCCCGACCAGGACGGCGGTGAACGCCAGGTCGATGGACACGCCGCCGACCCGGACCGGGCGCAGCACGCGCCGGACGGGGGCGATGACGGGCTCCGTGATCGACCAGCTGACGCCCCGGACGCGACTCGTCCACGCGGGGGCCGGGCTCGTCGAGACGACACCCACCCAGTCGAAGACCAGCCGGACCAGCATGACCAACCAGAACAGCAGCAGAACCGTGCTGAGCAGTGATCCGATGAAGCTCATGGGTGCTCCTCTCCCGTGGTGACCAGTCTGCCCCCGGAAGGTGAGAGGAAGCTGAGCACGACCGGGTGGAACCGCCCGGCCGGGCACCGTTCGTGGGCCTGTCGAGACGCCGAAAACCGGGAAGTCGCCGCGCGAGAGAGCGCTCCCGCAAAAGCATTGACGCAGGTGGCGCGACCAGGACAGGATCGATTCACCGCTGCCAGGTGCAGGCTGCCCTGCCGCCCACGAGAACGGACAGTTCATGATCACATCCTCCGGTTGGAGACGCGCACGCCGCGGTGCGCTGGGAGTGCTGACCACGTTGTCGCTCCTCACCGGCGCCACCGCCGGGTACTCCACCGCCGCGCCCGACACCGAGAAGGGCGGCAACCGGCAACCCACCGTCGGACGGCCCGCCCTGGACCGCGACGGCTGCGCCCGGATCGAGAACAGGCTGCCCACGCTCAAGGACTGGCCCAAGGTCGACAGCAAGATCGACAAGAGCGCGGTCGACGAGCGTCGGATCGCGAAGATGGTCGCCGACATGACGCTGGCCGAGAAGGTCGGCCAGATGACCCAGCCGGAGATCACGGCCATCACCCCGGAGGACGTGAGGAACTACTTCATCGGCACGGTCCTCAACGGCGGCGGCGCGTGGCCGAACAAGGACAAGCACGCCACCCCGCAGGACTGGCTGGCGCTCGCCGACTCCTACTGGCAGGCCTCGGTCGAGACCAGGACGAAGATCCCGGTCCTCTGGGGCATCGACGCGGTGCACGGCAACAACAACGTGTACGGCGCGACCCTCTTCCCGCACAACATCGGCCTCGGAGCCGCGCAGGACCCGTGCCTGGTGCGCGACATCGGCGAGGCGACGGCCGAGCAGATCCGCGCGACCGGCCAGGACTGGGCGTTCGCGCCGACGCTGGCCGTGGTGAAGGACGACCGCTGGGGCCGCACGTACGAGGGCTTCTCCGAGGACCCGCGGATCACCCGCGCGTACGGCTACGAGGTCGTGAAGGGGCTCCAGGAGAGCACCTCGCGCAGGCTCGGCCGTGACGGCGTGATCGCGACCGCCAAGCACTTCATCGGTGACGGCGGCACCCTCAAGGGCACCGACCAGGGCGTGAACCCGGTGTCCGAGGCCGAGATGATCAACGTCCACGGCCAGGGCTACTACGGCGCGCTCGCCGCGGGCGCGCAGTCGGTGATGGTGTCGTTCAACAGCTGGACCAACGAGGAACTGGGCATCGGCGAGGGCAAGCTGCACGGCAGCAAGAAGGCCATCGACGAGATCCTCAAGAAGAAGATGGGCTTCGACGGCCTCGTCGTCTCCGACTGGAACGGCATCGGCCAGGTCCCCGGCTGCACCAACTCCAGCTGCCCGCAGGCGATCAACGCGGGCATGGACGTCGTGATGGTGCCGAACGACTGGAAGGCGTTCATCGCCAACACCATCGCGCAGGTCGAGAGCGGCCAGATCCCGATGGCCCGCATCGACGACGCGGTCACCCGCATCCTGCGCGTGAAGCTGCGCAGCGGTCTGTTCTCCGCCCCGAAGCCGTCGCAGCGCGAGCTGGCCGGGTCGGCGCGGGCGCTGGACTCGAAGAAGCTGGCCCGCGAGGCCGTGCGCGAGTCGCAGGTGCTGCTGAAGAACGACGACCGCGTGCTGCCGCTGTCGCCGCGGTCGAAGGTGCTGGTCGTCGGCAAGAGCGCGGACAGCATGCAGAACCAGACCGGCGGCTGGTCGCTCACGTGGCAGGGCACCGGCAACACCAACGCGGACTTCCCCCACGGCACCACGATCCTGGGTGGCCTCCGCGAGGCGCTGGGTGAGGCGAACGTGACGTTCAGCGAGACCGCCGACGGCGTCGACCCGGCCGCGTTCGACGCGGTGGTCGCCGTGATCGGCGAGACGCCGTACGCCGAGGGCACCGGCGACCTCCGCCGCACGCTGGAGGCGGCGCGGATCTACCCCGGCGACCTCGCGGTGCTGGACAAGGTGTCGGGCAAGGGCAAGCCGGTCGTCACGGTCTACGTGTCCGGCCGCCCGATGCACGTGAACAAGGAGCTCAACCGCTCGGACGCGTTCGTGGCGGCCTGGCTGCCGGGCACCGAGGGCGGCGGCGTGGCGGACCTGCTGGTCAGGGGCCGCAACACGGGCAAGGGCTACACCGGCAAGCTCAGCTACTCGTGGCCGAAGGAGGCCTGCCAGACGCCGCTGAACCCGGAGACGCCGGGCTACGACCCGCTGTTCAAGCTCGGCTACGGCCTGGGCAACGGCCAGCGGGCCACCGTTCCCGTGCTGAGCGAGGAGTCCCCCGCGAACTGCGGTGGCGGCGGTGGCGGCAACGCGACCGAGGACCTGGAGATCTACAACCGGGGTGACGTCGACCCGTACAAGGCGGCCATCGGCTCCCCGGAGAACTGGGGCGGCACGGAGATCGGCGTCGACGGCACGGCGTCGCACGCGGAGATCAACGTCGTCCCGACCGACGTGAACGTGCAGGCCGACGGCCTGAAGGTCACGTGGACCGGCACCGGCCCCGGCCAGGTGTACATGCAGAGCCCCGGAGCGGGCAACGACCTGCGCGGCTACCTGAACACCGACGCCGCGCTGGTGTTCGACGTGATCGTGAACCAGGCGCCGACCAACCGGACCGTGGTCAGCACGCACTGCCTGTACCCGTGCTTCGCGGAGGTGGCGGTGACGAACCTGCTCACGAACCTGCCGCCGGGCAAGAACACGGTGAAGATCCCGGTCTCCTGCTTCGCGGCGGGCGGCCTGGACTTCGAACGGGTCAACACCCCGTTCCTCGTGTACACCGACGGTCCGCTGTCGGCGTCGTTCGCGAACGTCAGGTGGGTGCCCAAGGCAGGCACCGATCCGGACGCGAAGGCGTGCGCCGACCTCAGCTAGTCGGCGGGGAACGTCGGAGGGGCAGGCCGCGCACGTGGGCCTGCCCCTCCGACGTTCACGCGGGCGCGGGTTCGTCGAAGACGTCCACGACCACCGAGGTCGTCATGGCACCGTCGAGCCAGTGCTCACCGTCGCCCTGGAGGTAGCTGTGGATCCGAACTCGCTTGTTTCGCGCCACGGCTCTCCGAGCAACGGCCAACGCAACGGGGACCTGCCTACCGGGCGCCTCCCCCACGACCCGCTCGGACTCCACCCGACTCCCACCGGGCAGGGCCCACGCCCGCGCCCCACCGCCGGCCGGGACGAACGGCATCCTGTTGAGCAGGACAACGTCCCAGTGCGGACCATGACGCTCGTCGACCCCGTTCTCCACCCGGATCCCCAGACCGACCGCGTACGCCCCCGACAGGTACTCCTCGATCGTGGCGGCCTCCAGGCGGAACCGCGCACGACGAACCGGCACGACAGGACCCCCTGGCCCGAACGCCCCCGGCTCCGGTGCGCAGCGCGAGCGCAGGAACTCCCGGATCGACCGCAGGACACCATCGGGAAGCCCCCGAAGACCGTCCTCCAGCCCACCCCCGTCCCGCAACGCCAGGTACAGGTCAAGCACCCGGACCACGTCATCCGCCCGCTCCACCTCACCGGGCCCCCACTCGGCCACCACGTCCAGCCGGTCCACCTCGCCGTGATCCACCGCGAACAGACGGCTTCCACCGGCGTCGGCGTGGACCAAGAACTGGCGGATCGTCATGCCACCACCCCCCGGTTTCAGTGTGGCACCTGGGAACTCCGCGGGTGGCTCGTATTCCTGTGGCCGCAGGGATACGGCTCGGGGGCGGTTGCCGGGGACGGTTGCCGGGGGCGGACGAGGTCTACAGCTCCAAGGGCAAGCAGGCTCACCTCCGTCGGCGTGGGGTCAAGGTGGTCGGCGTCGCGAATCCGCCCGCCCGAAGGCCGGCGGCTCTTCGGGTGGACGGCCCGCGGCAGACCCGTCCACCAGCAGCGTCACACGGTCGAGTGCGGTACCGACCTGGTCGAACAGCACTGTGCGGTGCCTACTCGGTTCGACGAACTCGCCGTTCGCGATCAGGCCACAGCGCAGGTCGCCGCCATCGCCAACCGGTTGCGCCACAAGCAATGCGTGCTACGTGGCGGCCCAGGCCACGTGGCCGTCTGGGCGGATCAGGGCGGCTGTGATCGCGGCCCACTCCTCCGGTGGGTCTACTGGGAGGTCTGCGCGGTGGGCGTCTGTGGGGTGGGCGTCTGCGGGTTCGGTGGTGTTGATGGCGATGTGGCGGCCCTCGTGCAGTAGGTCGAACAGGCCTCTGCCGTCGGCGAAGCGGAGGTCCGGCGCGCGGCGGCCGGTCAGCGGGTGCGCTCCGGGTGGGGCCGGGTAGGCCACGTCGAGCGCCGAGAGCCGTTCGGCCAGCACGCGGGAGAACTCCGGCACGTCGGCGATGGCGTCGCTCAGCAGCGACCGCAGCGCGCTGGTCTCCGGGCCGTAGTTGGTCATCAGCGCGGTCTGCGCCCTGGTGGCGCGCAGCAGGTCGACGCCGACCGGGTGGCGTTCGGCGTGGTAGGTGTCGAGCAGCGGTTCCGGGGCGCGGCCGGTCACGACGGCGGCCAGCTTCCAGCCCAGGTTGGCCGCGTCCTGCACACCGACGTTGAGGCCGACACCGCCGGTCGGGAAGTGGACGTGCGCGGCGTCGCCCGCGAGCAGCACCCGGCCCCGGCGGTACTCGGCGGCCTGGCGGGTGGCGTTGCCGAACCGGGACAGCCAGCGCGGGTCGCGCATGCCGAAGTCCCTGCCCGCCACGCGGACGACGGTGGCGCGCAGCTCGGCGAGGGTCAGCTCGCCCGGCCAGTCCGCGCGGTTGCCGGTCGGGTCGCTGCCGACGAACCGGTGCACGCCGCCGGGCAGCGCCACGACCATGAGGCCGCCGTCGGCGCCGGTCACCGAGAGCACCGGCTGCGGCGGCGGGTCGTCCAGCACGACGTCGCCGAGCCAGCCCCAGGTCGTGGTGTCCGTACCGGGGAAGTCGACGCCCGCCGCGGCCCGCACGGTGCTGCGGGCGCCGTCGCACCCGACGACGTACGCCGCGTCCGCGGTGGACACCCCGTGCAGGGTGACGCGGTCGTCGTGCTGGACGAGCCCGGTGACCCGCTCGCCCCGCAGCACGACCACCCCCGCGGATCTGGCGTGCTCCTCCAGCAGCTCCTCCGTCCGCGCCTGCGGCAGGGCGAGGGTGAACGGGTAGGGGGTGTCGAGCACCCGGAAGTCCATCCGGTCGTCCAGCCCGGCGAAGTGCCCGCTGGGGATCCGCACCCCCTCGGCGAGGAAGCGGCCGACGATCCCCCGGCACGCCAGCACCTCCAGGGTGCGCGGGTGGAGGGTGAGCGCCTTCGAATTCGGGTCGCGCTCCTCCCGCGCCTCCAGCACCGTCACCGACGCCCCGCCCAGCCTCAACTCCGCCGCCAGCCACAGCCCCACGGGACCGCCTCCGACCACCACGACCTGCTCCACCGCTGCCTCCTTGGTCACTGACCAAGAGATATACTAGGTCGGTGACCAAGAGTCAAGCGAGTCGCTCCGGCCTCGACGCCGGCGTCGTGGTGTGGACCGCGTTGGACCTCATGGACGAGCAGGGCGCCGACGCGGTGTCGATCCGCTCCATCGCGACCCGCCTGGACGTGCGGATGAACACCGTCCTGTGGCACGCGAAGACCAAGGCGCGGCTGCGGGAGCTGATGGCCGACGCGATCATCGCCGGGGCCTCGACGGACGACCTGCCCGACGACCCCCACGACCGGGTGCGCGAACTGGCCCACCGCTACCGCCGCGCGCTCCTGCGGCACCGGGACGGGGCGTCGATCGTCGCGGGCACCTACGCCGCCGAACCCGCCACCCTCGGCTTCGCCGACGCGCTGGTCGGCGCGCTCCTCGCCGACGGCCACGCCGAGCGGGAGGCGGTCTGGCTGTGCTGGACGGTCGTCTACTTCACCCTGGGGCTGGCGCAGGAGGAGCAGTCGTTCCCCGAGCCGGGCGAGCACCGGCTCGCACGGGCCGTCACCGCGGGCCCCTACCCGGCGCTGGCGCGGGTGCTGGAGCACTTCGAGCCCGCCGCGTTCGACGAGCGCTTCGACTTCGGCCTGGACCTGCTCCTGCGGCGCGGCTGATCAGCCCACGGTCAGCCCCGAGTCAGCCCGCTTCGCCACCGTGGACCGTTGGTTTCCTTACCAGTCAAGGAGAATCATGCGGTTCAGATACCCGGTGATCGTCGCGTTGGCACTCACCGCGATCACCTCCCCCACGGCCTCCGCGGCGGCGTGCACGTGGACGCCGACCCAACTCCCGCTGCCGGCGGGGTTGACCCAGGGCTCGGTTCGGGCGGCCGACAGCCTCAGCGGCTACGCGGGCGAGGCTCAGGCGTCGGCCGGGACGGTGCACGCCGTCCGCTGGGTCGGCGGCCAGGTCGTCGACTACGGCACGGTCCCCGGCTACTCCCACGCGTTCGTGGCGGGCGTGAACAGGTCCGGCACGATCGTCGGGCACACCAGCGCGCCCACCGGCAACCGGCAGCGCGCGTTCCGGTCGGTCGGCACGGCGTTGCAGGTGCTGCCCGAGCCCGCGGGCACCGAGCACTCCTGGGCCAACGGCGTCAACGACGCGGGTGACGTCGTCGGCGAGGTCGGCACGACCGTCGTGGTGAACGGGTCCTCCCACCTCGTGCGCAAGGCGGTCCTGTGGCCCGCGGGCGCACCCGGCACCGTGGTGGGGCTGACCGGTCTGCCGTCGGCGGGCCAAACCCTCGGGCAGGCCGTCGACCAGGACGGCACCGTGCTGGTCGAGCACTACCCCACCGCCACGAACTCGCTCAACGCCACGGCGCTGTACCTCTGGAAGGCCGGGACGGCGCGGGTGCTGCCGACCCCGGCGGGCACCACGTCCGTCTACGGCAAGGCCATCTCGAACGGCCGGGTGGCCGGGGCGGTCAACACCGGCGGCATGGTCGGCGCGGTGTGGGAGCAGAACGGCACCATCACCAGTCCGGTGGCGTCCAACCTCATCACGTCGATCAACCGCACCGGCCGGACGACCGGCTGGAAGATCGTCACCGGCATCACCCCGGCCCACTGGGTGTGGCAGGGGTCGGCGAAGGTCGGCACGATCGCGGGGTCGCGGACGTTGACCGTCTCGGCGGACGACGGCACGGTGGCGGGCTCCAGCTTCAACTCCACCACGTTCAACCAGCCCACCTTCTGGCGCTGCTCCTGACGGCGGAAGGGCTCCCCCGGACGCTCCGGGGGAGCCCTCTGCCCGCAAGACCCTCAGCCGCAGCCGCCCGCGTGGCTCTCCTCGGACGACCGTCCGATCGAGACGGACGACGCCGTCGCGGGCAGCGCGCCCGCGGGGGCCAGCTTCGAGCGCAGGTGCGCGGCGAACTCGTCGAGCCGGTCCATCCCCCAGAAGCGGGAGAACCGGTGCACGAAGAACGGCACGCCGAACACGCCGTCCTTGCAGATCCTGAGCAGGATCTCGACGCCCTCCTCGCGCAGCAGCGGGTCGTCGGCGGCCGTGGACACCTCGACCGGGTCAAGCCCCAGCGAGGTCGCGACGTCGGCGATCACGGCCGGGTCGCAGATGTTGCGCCCCAGCTCCCACCGAGCCCGGTAGACCGCGGCCACGTACTCGGGGCCCTTGCCCGCGCGCCGGGCGACGAGGTACCCGAGGTGCGGCACCTCCCAGACGGGGTCGCGGTCGACCGGCCAGGTCAGCGGCAGGCCGCGGTCCTTGGTGAGCCTGCCGACGTCCTGGAGGATGTAGAAGTGCTTGGCGCGCGACATCGCCGAGTACGGGAACTCCTCCCCGCGCTCGGTCAGCATCCGCTCGCTCAGCGCGTCGGGTTCGAAGAACGGCACCCACTCCACGGCCTCGGCCACGTCGGGGTAGCGCTCCAGCAGGTCCCGGTACGCCATCCAGGAGTACGGGCTGCGCAGCGAGAAGTAGAACTTCGGCCCCTTGCTCACAGGACCAGCCCGCCGTCGACGCCGAACACCTGGCCCGTGACGTAGGACGCCCTGTCCGACGCGAGGAACGACACCAGGTCGGCGACCTCGTCGGTCGTGCCGAAGCGGCCGAGCAGGATCTTCTCGGTCATCCGCGCCACGAAGTCGTCGGCGAGGCCCGCGACCATGTCGGTCTCGATGAAGCCGGGCGCGACGGCGTTGACGCGGATGCCGTACTTGCCGACCTCCTTGGCCAGCGACCTGCTGAACCCGATGATCCCGGCCTTGGACGCGGCGTAGTTGGTCTGGGCCGCGTTGCCGTGGACGCCCGCGACGGACGACATGGTGATCACGCTGCCCGCGCGGCGCTTCATCATCGAGAACACCGCGGCCTTGCACAGGTAGTAGGTGCCGTCGAGGTTGACCCGCAGCACCGCCTGCCAGTCGTCGTCCTTCAGCAGCACCAGCGGGTTGTCCCGCACGATGCCCGCGCACGACACGACCGTGTGCAGCCCGCCCAGCTCCTTCTCGGCGTTCTTCACGAACACCTCGACCTCGCGGCGCTGCGACACGTCCACCTGCGCGGTGAACACGGTCGCCCCGGCGGCCTCGGCCTCCTTGGCGACGACCGCGGCCGCGTCGACGTTGGACTGGTAGCAGAACGCGACGTCGTAGCCGTCCTCGGCGAGCCTGGTCACCACCCTGTGCCCGATCCCGCGCGAACCTCCGGAAACCAGCGCGACGCGCCTCATGCCACCACTCCCCGTTCGGGCCGCAGGACCTCGACCCCGCGGCGGGCCATCGTGAACGTGCCGATCTCCAGCACCGTGCGGCCGCCGACCGTGCTGTGGCCTGCCAGGATCGCGGCGTCGTCGACCTCGCGGACGAGCCGGACGTGGTGGGTCAGCACGTCGCCGGGGTGGACGGGGGCCAGCAGCGACACCCCGCGGATCCCGGTGATCAGCTCCACCTTGTCGGCCAGCACGTCCGGGTTCGGGCTCTCCCACCGCGTGAGCAGGACCGCGCACTGCGCCCACGACTCCAGCAGCAGCCCGATCGGGTAGGCGTGGTCGGCGTCGTCGGGAAGCCCGTCGTAGCAGGGCTCCCGACCGCTGACGGCCTTGTGCGCGACCAGCGTGCGGCCGGGGTCCACTTCGGACACCCGGTCCACCAGCAGCACCGGGAACCGGTGCGGGATGATCCGCTTGATCTCCGCGACGCCGGTCATGCCGAGTACCTCAGCTTGATCTCCGCGACGGGTCCGTCGTCCTTCGACACCACGGCCGACACGCGGACGCCGTCGCCGTCCTCGGTGAACTCCGTCGTGATCGACAGGGTGTCGCCGGGGAAGACGGGCCGGATGAACTTGGCCCGCTGCACCGCGCTGACCCGCTTGCCGGGCAGGCGGTCGCGGACGGCCGCGTGCACGTGCTCGACCACGAACAGACCGGGCAGGATCGGGAATCCGGGGTAGTGCCCGGCGAACACCGGGTCGTCGGGGTCGACGAAGACCCGCGTCCCCTCCTCCACGGCGGTCATCCGGCCAGCTCCAGCACCGCGCACCCGACCGTGCCGTCCCGGTCCACGCCGGTGACCAGCGCGATCCCGCCACCGCCCTTCGCCAGCACGGCGGCCAGCTGGAAGCTCGCGCCCGCGGCGGAGGTGTCGCCGACCAGACGGCCGCAGCGGACGAACTCCGGCGCCGCGCCGTCGAGCGCGTCGGTGACGCCGCCGTCCTCGGCGGCCTCGAACTCGCCGCCCGCGGGGGCGACCAGCCGCACGTCGGCGGCCCGCACGCCCGCCTTCGCCACGGCGGCCCGCACGCAGTCCGCCACGGCCCGGCGGGCGTCGGCGGGGTCGCCGAACGCGCGGAAGCCGGTGGCCAGGACCGTGGCGAGCGGCGCGCGCCCGGCCGTCTCGGCGTCGGCGGACGGCTCCAGCAGGAACACCGCCCCGCCCTCGCCGAGCGGTGCGGCGGGGCCGTCGGAGCCGGTGCGGCCGTGCCACTCCAGCCACGCGCGCTGGACCGAGTACTCCTCGGCCGCGCCGAGCAGGGCCCGGTCGCAGTGCCCGCCGCGGTAGAGGCGCACGGCGTAGCTCAGGGCGAGCAGTCCGGTGAGCGCGCCGCCCGCGATGGTCGTGTTGGGGCCCTTGATGCCGTGCCAGATGGCGCTCTGGCCCGCGGCGCGGTTCATCACCGTGTTGGGGAACAGCGCCGGGTCGACGTGGTAGGGCTTGACGCCGGTCAGCGAGTCCTTGGTGAAGTCCATGATGGACTGGACGCTGCCGGAGCCGGTGCCCAGCACCAGTCCCACGCGGTCGGGTTCGGCGAGCAGCTCGGGTCCGCAGGTCTCGATGAGCTGGCCGACGGCGGACACGGCGATGGCCGTGACCCGGTCCATCGTGCGGGTTCCCTTGCGGCCCAGGGCACCCGCGGCGGTGAACTCGGGGACCAGCCCGGCCCGCGGGTACGGGCCGGGGTAGGTCTCCTGGTCGAGTTCGGTGGTCGCGTCCCGGCCCGCCACGACGCCCGCGGCGAAGGCGTCGCCGCCGATGCCGTACGGCGACACGGCGGACCAGGCCGAGAAGACGAGTCGACCGGTGCGGTCGACGGGGGTCGTGGCGGTCATGGGATCAGACCGTTCCGCGGCCGGAGATCACGCCCGCCTTGCCGGTGAGGGCGTCGGTGAGGCGGTCGTCGAAGTTGACGAGGCTCCAGTCCTTGCGGTTCTCGATCACGGCCCAGCCGTGGGTGATCTTGCCGGTGGCGGTCGGCACGAGCACGCCGTCGCGCAGGACGTAGCAGTCCATGCGGGCGGTGAAGGTGTAGCGCTTGAAGACGTTCTCGACGGTGAAGACGGTGTAGAGGGTCTCCTCCATCTTCGCCTCGGCCAGGAACGTGATCCGCGAGTGCGGCACGACCGGGATCCAGTTCTGCTCGTCGAGCAGGGTCTTGATGGAGACGCCGCGGTCCTCGACGAACAGGTCGAGGATCTCCTCCATCTGGCGCAGGTAGCCCGACATCTGCACGCGCTCGGTGAAGTGGCAGTAGAAGTACGGCATCCGCCAGGCCCAGCCGAACGCGTTGCGGCCCGCGGTGAGCAGGTCGAGCGGGTCGGCGTCGCCGACGGTGATCGGGACGACCTGCTCGCTGGGCGCGGAGATCGCGTCCACGACGTGCGGCGCCAGCTCGGCGGGCGCGTCCTCGGCGTCGAAGCCGTGCGGGTCCAGGCGCAGCGACACGGACACCTTCGACTTCACCGCGCGCACGGGCTTGCCGCGGTCGACGGTGAACTCGACGGCCAGCCGCAGCTCGGGGCCGTCGTGCTCGACCTCCTTCACCGTGGCGGTGGCCAGGTCGTCGATGTGGAACGCCGTGAGGATCTTGGTGTCCAGGTCGGTGATGTCCGTGCACAGGCCGTAGCGCTCGTAGAGCGCGCCCGCCGGGAACCCGCGCTGGCGCAGGTGGTCCAGCACGGCTTCCTCGACCATGTAGTTGACGTGCTTGAAGCCGATCCAGGTGCAGATGTTCGAGCCCTCGTAGCGGGGCCGGATCTGCGTGGTCGTGGTCTTGTCGGTAACGGTGGGGCTCACGTCAACTCCAGGCGTCGTCGAGGAAATCGCGGATCAGCGCCGCGACCCTGGCGGGCTGTTCCAGCATCGGGAAGTGACCGCAGTCGTCGAGCAGCTCGAACCGGCCGTGCGGCAGCGACTTCACCAGTGCGCGCCCGTCCTCGGGGCGGGCGGCGATGTCGTGCACGCCGGACAGCACGAGCTGCGGCGCCCCCACTTCGGCGAAGTCGAGGAACGGCGACCGCAGGTAGGTCTCGAACCACCGCATCCAGCCGTAGGGGCCGACCTGGTCGCGCAGCGCGCGGGCGAGCCAGGCGCGGTGCTTCTCCGGGAAGCGGGCGGTCTCGCCGACCCGCATGGCCTCTTCGAACGTGCGGTGGAAGTCGTTCAGGTAGTAGGTGATCGTCGGCCAGTCGAACTCGGCGGCCGACGACCGGTGGAACGGGCAGAGCAGCACCGACGGCCGTGCGGGCACGCGTCCGGTCGCGTACGCCTCGGCCAGCAGGGTGGCGCCGAAGGAGTGGGCCACCACCACGTCGTGCTCGGGGCGGACCGCGTCCACGACGAGCCGCACCGGGTCGGGGTGGTGGGCCCACGTGCCGTCGGACAGCCCGTGCCACGGCTGCTCGGTGTTGGTGATCTCGACGCCCTCGGGGAGCATCTCGACCAGCGGGTCCCACACGGCGGGCTTCCCGGCGAGCCCGTGCAGCAGCAGGACCCGGACCATCAGACGGCGTCCCGGTACCGGCCGAGGATCAGGACCGCGTTGTTGCCCGCGAACGCGAGCGCGTTGTTCTGCACCACGTCGAGGTCCGCCTCGCGGGCGGTGTTCGGCACGCAGTCCACGCCGCACTCGGGGTCGGTCTCGGTGTGGTTGATCGTCGGGGGGATGAACCCCTCCTTGATCGCCAGCGCGCACGCCGCCGAGGCGAGGGCGCTGGCCGCGCCCATGGTGTGCCCGAGCATGCCCTTGATCGAGATCGTGGGCGGAGGGGTCTCGAACACCTGCCGGATCGCTCCGGACTCGGTGACGTCGTTGGCCTTCGTGCCGGTGCCGTGCGCCGAGATGAAGTCGATGTCCTCCGGCTTCACCCCCGCGTTGCGGTGCGCCAGCTCGATGCACCGCGCCAGGCTGTCGCGGTCCGGCGCGACCGGGTGGTTCGCGTCGCAGTTGAGGCCGTAGCCCAGCACCTCGGCGTAGATCCGGGCGCCGCGCGCGAGCGCGGAGTCCAGGCTCTCCATGACGAGGATGCCCGCGCCCTCACCGGTGAGGATGCCCTTGCGGTCGCGTTCGAACGGCTGGCACACCTCGGGGGCGATGGTGCCGAGCCGGTAGAACCCGGTGAACGTCTTGCGGCACACGGCGTCCGCGCCACCGCACAGCGACACGTCCACGTCGCCGTCGCGGATGGCGTCGAACCCGTAGCCGATGGCGTAGTTGCCCGCCGCGCAGGCCGTCGGGATCGTCACGGCCTCGACGTCGGTCAGGCCCAGCTCGCGGACGATGCTGGACGAGAGCCTGCCCGCCGTGGAGCGCCGGGCGATGACCGGGTCGAGCCCCTCGGGGCCGTGCTCGACCTGGACGCCGATCAGGTTGTCCAGGTCGCGCGACTCGGCGTCGGTGGTGCCGACCGACACCAGCGCCCGGCGGGCGCGCACCTCGTCCAGCGACAGGCCGGCGTCGGCGACGGCCATCCGGGCGGCGGCCGCGGAGAACTGGCTCGCCCGGCCCAGTTCCGCCGCGTCCGCCCGCTCCAGCCACTCGGCCGGGTCGAACTCGTCGATCTCGGCTCCGTTGGCGTGGGCGAACCCGGTGGTGTCGAACGACGTGATGGGCTTGACGCCGCTGCGACCGGCCCGCAGACCCGCCAGGAACTCGGTGACGCCGATGCCGATGCTCGTGACCACACCCAGACCGGTGATCACCACTCGGCGGGGTGACTGGCGCTCGTCGTGCATCGTCTTGCTCCTCCGGGCCGAAGGGCTACTTGGCGGCTGCGGCTTCGGCCACGACGGCGATGACGCCTTCGAGGTTGACCATGCGGGTCAGCTCCGCCTGGTCGATCTCGACGCTGAACGTGCGCTCCAGGGCGGAGAGGATCTCGATGGCGCCGAGGCTGTCGGCGTCGTGGTCCTCCTTGAACAGGCTCGTGTCCGTCATCTCGGCGGGGTCGATCTCCAGAATCTCCGAGACGATTTCCTTGATCTGCGACTTCTGGGTTTCGCCGATCGACACAGCAGACTGAGAAGCAGTCATTTCATCCTCCACGAACGCAGATTTTCCAACGTTCAAAGACTGAGCGCGATGGCTATATGCGCCCTATATGCCAGGTCAGCCCACTCCGACGCGCAGCGCGTGCGGAATCTGCAGCACGGGATCGGCCGTGAGGATGGCGAGGTGCACCTGGCGCAGCAGCGAGCCGGGGTCGATGCCCAGCTCGTCGGCGAGCATGCGCCTGCCCTCCTCGTAGAGCACGAGGGCGTCCGCCTGCCTGTTGCAGCGGTAGAAAGTGGTCATGAGCTGGGCGCGGAAGCGTTCCTGCAACGGGTGCACGCGCACCAGCCGGGTCAGCTCCGGCAGGAGCTGGGCGTGCCTGCCGAGCGCGAGGTCGGCCTCGATGCGGCTCTCCAGCGCCGCGATGCGGGCCTCCTCCAGCCGGGGCCCCTCGGCGTCGGTGAGGTGTTCGGACACGCCGGACAACGCGGGCCCGCGCCACGAGGACAATGCCGAACGCAGCAATCCGGCGGATTCCTCGAACCGCCCGTCGGCCAATGCGGCCTGACCCAGTCGCGCCTGTTCCTCGAATTCCCAGAGATCGAACCGGCAATTGGCGAGACGAATGTCGTAGCCCCGCGAACGCCGGGTTATCCCGACCTCGTGGAGCAGGGTTTTGCGCAGTCGGGACACGTACGTGTAGATCTGCGCGTTGAACGTGGCGGGCGGGTGGTGGCCCCACAGGAGGTCGCTCATGTCCACGTCGGACACCGACCCGTTGTCGGCGAGCAGCAGCGCGGCGAGCACCGTGCGCGGCTTCGAGCCGTCCAGGGGCACCTCCTTCCCGTCGTGCAGCACCTCGACCGGCCCCAGGACCCGGAACTCCAGCAACGAACTCACACCTCTCCGCGGAGCGAACACCGACGACGAACGGACGTCCGCGGTCACAGCAGGACCTGGTCGTGGACGAGGATCGCCTGGTAGAGCTCGCGCAGCGCGTGGCCGGGTTCGAGGCCGAGTTCGGCGGCGAGCCGCCTGCGGGTGTGGTGGAACACGTCGAGCGCCTCGGTCTGCCGACCGTTGCGGTAGAGGGCGACCATGAGCTGCTCGCTGAAGCGCTCGCGCTCGGGGTACTCGGCGGCGAGCTGCTTCAGCTCGGAGACGACGCCGCGGTCCTCGCCGTTGGCGAGCTTGGCCGCGATCAGGTCCTCGCGGGCGCTGAGGCGGCGCTCGTCGAGCCGCGCGGCCTCGATCCGGAAGCGCAGGCCGTCGCCGACGTCGAAGAGGGCCGGGCCGCGCCAGAGCCGCAGCGCGCGCTCCAGCAGGTCGATGGCCTCGGCCGGCCTGCGGGTCACGCAGCTGGACCCGAGGTCCGCGAGGTCGCGGAAGCGGTAGGCGTCGATGGAATCGGCGTCCACGTCGAGGACGTAACCGCTGCCCAGCGTGCGCACCAATTCGTCACCAGGCCGGTCGGCCAGGCCTTCCAACAGTTTTCGCAAACGCACGACATTCGCCTGAAGTGCGTTCCTTGCGTTGCCCATTACTTTTCCGGCCCACAACTCCTCCACCAACCGGTCGAATGGCACCGGCGTTCCGGGAGAGAGTGCGAGCAAGGCGAGAAGAGTACGTACCTGCCGGGCAGCGACTCCGATGCGTCGGTCTCCGTGTGCTAGCGCGACGGCACCCAGAATCTGAATCTGCATGGCCAGGACCCCCAAGTCCCTCGGCGGCGCGAAGGTGTACTTCGCCGTTCAACAAATCTTTCCCTCTGACAGGCCTTTCATGACCGCGTGGAGAGTGGTAGGACGCGGAATCAAGGCTGCCGCCCCACGAAACACCACACGAGACGGCAGTCTGGAATAGCCCTGTCAAAGCGTTCACATGTTGCCTACGCCGACACGATGGGGGGAAATATCATTTGACTCGCACCGCGGTCGCGCGGGCGGTATGCGGCCGAACGGAGCAGGGCGTTGGGCCCGTCGCGAGAACCGAGGTGCTGCAACGGCAGTCGGTCAGCGGTTCACCGAACGCCCGCGACCAGCACGGATGACCAATTGAGACGTATGCGCCAATTATGTTACTAGTCAGTTCCATATTTTTGGACGAGGCGTGGCAGGCCCCTTGCGGGCGGTCGGATGGGCCTCGTCATAGGCGCTGAGCACCGCCTCAGGCAGTCGTCCGCGATCCGAGACGCTGAACCCGCGCCCGCGGGCCCACGACCGCACGGCCCGGAGTTCCTCCACGTCACGGCTGCGCACGGGACTGGGATGGACGGTCGGATCGACGGGTTCGGCTTCCCGCAGGACCGAACGGGCGCACACCGCATACCTCCCGAGGAATTCCCGGAGCCGCGCGGCGTCGGCGGGGGCCAGGTCGATCACGAACTCGACGCCGTCCAGCCCGAACCTGACAGCCGTGAACCCATCACCGCTGCTGCCGCCGGGTTCTCCCACGACCTTCCGAACCACGATCCGCCTCGATCCCCACTACCGCCGCCGCCCGCCGGACGGCGCCAGGACGCGGGAGGCGGTCGCGGACCCTGGTGCCGGAAACGGGGGTCGGGAAGTTGTTCGGAATGAACCGTAGCGGGAGATCGATCGGTGGAGAACACATCTTCCGAGTGGGAATCAAAGTATAGAAGCGCTATAGCGATCATCCGGAGCATTCAACGCCGGGACGCGGGACGGCGTGGCGGGCACGACGTCCGAAGTCGGACACGCCACCGGCCGCGACCGGAAGGCGACGATCGGGATATCGCTTCGGAAATCCGATATCCGACACAACGGACACATCGTCCGCCGATCTCGTCGAAAGGAACGGAAACCGAGGTGTGCTCGAAATGCCGACGACAGCCGAAGCCTTCCCCCCACTCGGGAGCGGTCGGGGGCGGCGGTCACTCCCGGTGTTCGCCACCGTCGCGCCGGGGAGCGTCAACGGTCAATTAGTCAGCGCACCGCACAACCGTTAACCCCCGATTGGGTGTATCGACGCCTCGACGTCATACGGGGACGCGGCGACAACTGAAATTCTTTCACGAGGCCGGGCGGACCGGCGCTCGATTCCCGAGCGATGGCGCGGACCCCCGCCCACCGCGCGTGACCCCCAGGGCGTGCGGGCAGGCACCGGGGTCCGCGCCATCCTCACCCCCGCCGCGCGCCACACTGCTCGCATGAGCCTGTTCACCGTGTCCGAAGCGCGGGCCGTCCTGCGGGACCTCCTCCCCGTCCTCGACCGCGTCGTGGCCCTCCGCGCGGACGCCGCGGAGCTGGCGGCGGCGGTGTCACCGGGCGGCGAACCGTCCGGTCTGGGAGGCCTGCCGGAGTGGAAGGCCGCCCAGGCTGAGCTGGACGATCTGCTCACCTCGGTGCAGCAGACCGGGGCCGAGCTGAAGGGCTTCGCACCTCTCCTCGTAGACTTCCCCTCGGACCTTGACGGCGCGCCGGTGCTGCTGTGCTGGTTGGAAGGCGACACCGAGCTGAGTTGGTACCACCGTCTCGACCTCGGTTTCGCAGGTAGGCGCCGGTTGGCCTGAACTCCCGCCGAGCAGAACTCGGCCGGTCCGCCACAGTTGATCGGACCTGGAACGAGGAGCTTGCGCATGACCCCCGAAGTGACCGACGTGGCCGCCGACGCGACCGAGGACAAGACGACGACGTTCGCCGACCTGGCGCTGCGTCCCGAACTCCTCAAGGCGTTGACGACCCTCGGCTACGAAGAGCCGACCCCCATCCAGCGCGAGGCGATCCCGCCGCTGCTCCAGGGCGAGGACCTGCTGGGCCAGGCCGCGACGGGCACGGGCAAGACCGCCGCGTTCGCGCTGCCGGTGCTCCAGAAGCTCGCCGAGGCGGGCCGCCGCACGACGGCCCCGCTGGCGCTGGTGCTCGTGCCCACCCGCGAACTCGCGGTGCAGGTGTGCGAGGCCGTCCACAAGTACGGCCGCGACCTGGGCGCACGGGTGCTGCCGATCTACGGCGGCCAGCCCATCGGCCGCCAGCTCCAGGCGCTGGAGCGGGGTGTCGACGTCGTCGTCGCCACGCCCGGCCGGGCCATCGACCACATCGGTCGCGGCACGCTGAAGCTGGACAGCCTCCAGATCGTCGTCCTGGACGAGGCCGACGAGATGCTCGACATGGGCTTCGCCGAGGACATCGAGTCGATCCTCCAGGAGACCCCCGGCGAGCGGCAGACCGTGCTGTTCTCCGCGACGATGCCGCCGCGCATCGACAAGCTGGCCCGCCAGCACCTGAAGAACCCGGTGCGGATCACGATCGGGCGCGAGCAGACCGCGCCCGGCGAGGCCCCCCGCGTCCGGCAGAGCGCCTACATCGTGCCGCGCGCCCACAAGCCGGCCGCTCTCGGCCGCGTGCTCGACGTCGAGGCCCCCACGGCCGCGATCGTCTTCTGCCGCACGCGCGACGAGGTCGACCAGCTCACCGAGACCCTCAACGGCCGCGGCTACCGGGCGGAGTCGCTGCACGGCGGCATCAGCCAGGAGCAGCGCGACCGGGTGATGGGCAGGCTGCGCAACGGCACCGCCGACCTGCTCGTCGCCACGGACGTGGCCGCGCGCGGGTTGGACATCGAGCAGCTCACGCACGTCGTGAACTACAACGTCCCGTCCGCCCCCGAGTCGTACGTGCACCGCATCGGCCGCGTCGGGCGCGCGGGCCGCGAGGGCGTCGCGATCACTCTGGTCGAGCCGCGCGAGCACGGCATGCTCAAGACCATCGAGCGGGTCACCAAGCAGAAGATCCCGGTCGAGAAGGTCCCGACGGTCGCCGACCTGCGGGCCCGGCGCCTGGAGCTGACGCGCGCCGCCCTGCACGAGTCGCTGCTGGAGGACGACCTCGAAGGCTTCCGCGTGGTCGTCGAGACCCTCACGGACGACTTCGACCTCATGGAGATCGCGCTCGCGGCCGTGAAGCTGGCCCACGAGGCCTCCGGCGCGGCGGCGGACGAGGAGGAGGAGATCCCGGACGTCTCGGCGCGCATCGACCGCGACCGGCCGGGTCGCGGGTCGGCCGAGCCGGGCAACCGGCGCGAGCGCAGGCCGCGCACGCCCACGGCGGGCATGACCCGGTTGTTCTTCGGCGCGGGCCGCAGCGCGGGCATCCGGCCGCAGGACCTCGTCGGCGCCATCGCGGGCGAGGCGAAGCTGAAGGGCCGCGACATCGGCGCGATCGAGATCGCCGACCGGTTCTCGCTGGTGGAGGTGCCGGAGTCGGCCGCGCAGTCGGTGATCGTGGCCCTGCGCGGGGCGACGGTCAAGGGCCGCAAGGTGTCCGTGCGCCTGGAGCGCGACCAGCAGGGCTGCTCGTCCCGCCGCTCGCGGGGGTGCGGACGACGCACCCCCCCGAGCGGCGGGACGATCAGCCCTGCGGGTCGCGCGCCCGGCGCACGGACACCGTGCGGCCCTTGACCGT
>NZ_DBNGPQ010000177.1:0-51054 GCF_057122925.1 Umezawaea sp.
GCCTGAGGAGGCAGTGGCGGATGCCGTGGGCTACCGGTCTGCTTCGGAGAGACCCGCGGACCCGCTGACGGCGGGAGTGCACACGGCATCCGCCACCCGCTCCCGCTGGCCGGAGGACTCCGCGGTCCGGCCGGCGGGAGGCTGGGGCAGGGGGTTGTGGCAGGGGGTGTGGTCAGCCGCCTGCTACCGATGGGAGGACCTGTAGTTCGCAGTTGTCGTGGAGGACTGTTTCGGTGCCCGCCAGGCGGCGGCACTCCTCGCCGTCCACGTAGAAGTTGACGTAGCGGCGCAAGGCTGACCGCTCGTCCCTCAACCGGCGGTCGAGCAGCGGGTACTGGGCGGCCAGGACGTCCAGGGTGGCGCCCAGGGTGGCTGCCTCGGCCACGTCCAGCTCCAGCTTGGCGTTGCCGTTCACCACCGACCTGAGGACGCCGGGGACCAGGACGACGACTCTCATGACCGGATCACCGCCGCTCGGACGGTGAGGACGTCGGGCAGGTGCTCGGCCACGCGGTGCCAGTGGTCGCCCTCGTCGGCGCTGGCGAAGACCTCGCCGGTGCGGGAGCCGAAGTAGACGCCCGCCGGGGTGGCCGTGTCGACGCAGAGGGCGTCGCGGAGGACCGAGCTGTAGAAGCCCTCGTCGGGCAGGCCCTCGGAGAGGGCAGTCCAGGACTTGCCCGCGTCGTCGGTGCGGTAGACGCGGCACCTCGCGCCGGGCGGGAACCGGCGGGCGTCCGCCTCGATCGGGAAGCTGAAGACGACGTCCGGCCGGTGGGGGTGGACGGCCATGGCGAAACCGAAGTCGGTGGGCAGGCCGTCGGCGATGGACTCCCACGTGTCGCCGCCGTTGTCGCTGCGGTAGACGCCGTGGTGGTTCTGGAGGTACAGGCGGTCCGGGGCCTCCGGGTTGGTGGCGACCTTGTGGACGCACTGCCCGAACTCCGGGTACTCGTCGGGCATGAAGCTGACCTTGACGCCGGTGTTGGCGGGGGCCCACGTGGTACCGCCGTCGGCGGTCCGGTAGACGCCGCCGGTGGACATGGCGACCAGCACGCGCTCGGCGTCGGTGGGGTGCGGCAGGACGGTGTGGACGGCCTGACCGCCGCCTCCTGGCAACCAGTCCGGCCGGTGGGGGTGGTTCCAGAGGCCTTCGACCAGCGAGTAGGTGAGGCCGCCGTCGGTGGAGCGGAACAGGGCCGACGGCTCGGTGCCCGCGTAGACGACCTCGGGGTGGGCCTCGGGGCCGGGCGCGATCTGCCAGACGCGGGCCAGCGAGGTGTCCGTGCCCTCGGGGAACGAGATCGGGGCGTGGTCGGGCTCCTGCCACGTCAGGCCCAGGTCGTCGCTGGTCGAGACGCTGGGACCGAAGTGCTCGCTGGTGACGCCCGCGAGGATGCGAGGCACGGCGCCCCTCGTGTCGATCGCCACGGCGTACACCTCCGTCATGGCGTGGTGCGGGCCGCTCATCGACCAGCTCCGACGACCGTCCTCGCTGGTCGCGAGCCACAGCCCCTTGCGCGTGCCGATGGCGAGCAGAACCGTCTCGTCCTTGTTGTCGCCCATCAATCCCACCTCCCGAGTGTGACGTCCGGCACGCTACGCCGGGGGTCTGACAATTTCCTGGACTCCGGCACCCACCCGCTTAAGTTACTGACTGGTAGCGTGCGGCGGAGCGGACACGACCCGAAGGGAGCCACGGTGGCGGACTCGCTGTTCGACCCCAACAGCTACGACCCCAAGCACCTCGACGAGGAGAGCAGGCGGCTGCTGCGGGCGACGATCGACTGGTTCGAGGACCGCGGGAAGCGGCAGCTCACCAAGGACGACCAGGAGCGGGTCTGGTACACCGAGTTCCTCGACTTCGTGAAGCGCGAGAAGCTGTTCGCGACGTTCCAGACGCCGGCCGCCGACGCGAACGGCCACCCGGACAAGCGCTGGGACGCCGCCCGCAACGCCGCGCTGAGCGAGGTCCTCGGCTTCTACGGCCTCCAGTACTGGTACGCCTGGCAGGTCACGATCCTGGGCCTCGGGCCGATCTGGATGAGCGACAACGCCACCGCCCGCCGCCGCGCGGCCGACCTCCTCGACGACGGCGCGGTCTTCGCGTTCGGCCTGTCGGAGAAGGAGCACGGCGCGGACGTCTACTCCACCGACATGGTCCTGACGCCCAACGGCGACGGCACGTTCAAGGCCAACGGCGGCAAGTACTACATCGGCAACGGCAACGTCGCGGGCATGGTGTCGGTCTTCGGCCGCCGCGCCGACGTCGACGGCCCCGACGGGTACGTGTTCTTCGCCGTGGACAGCCAGGACGAGCACTTCCACCTCGTGCGGAACGTGGTCGACTCGCAGATGTTCGTCAGCGAGTTCCGCCTGGAGGACTACCCGATCGGGCAGGACGACCTGCTGCACAGCGGCGCCGACGCGTTCAGCGCCGCCCTGAACACCGTCAACGTCGGCAAGTTCAACCTGTGCACGGCGTCGATCGGCATCAGCGAGCACGCGTTCTACGAGGCGATCACGCACGCGCACAACCGGATCCTCTACGGCAACCCGGTCACGGACTTCCCGCACGTGCGGCAGAGCTTCGTCGACGCCTACGCGCGGCTGGTCGCGATGAAGCTGTTCTCCGACCGCTCGGTGGACTACTTCCGCTCGGCCTCCCCCGAGGACCGCCGCTACCTGCTGTTCAACCCCATCACCAAGATGAAGGTGACCAGCGAGGGCGAGCAGGTGATCGACCTGCTGTGGGACGTGATCGCGGCCAAGGGCTTCGAGAAGGACACCTACTTCGCGCGCGCCGCCCGCGACATCCGGGCCCTGCCCAAGCTGGAGGGCACGGTGCACGTGAACCTGGCCCTGGTGCTCAAGTTCATGCCGAACTACCTGTTCAACCCCACCGAGTACGCGCCCGTGCCGACCCGGCACGACGCGGCGGACGACGAGTTCTTCTTCCGCCAGGGGCCCGCCCGCGGTCTCGGCCAGATCCGGTTCAGCGACTGGGAAGTCCCCTACCGCGCGTTCTCGGACGTCCCGAACGTCGCGCGGTTCCACGAGCAGGCCGCGGCGCTCAAGACGCTGCTCACCACGGCCGCGCCCGACGCCGACCAGCAGAAGGACCTGGACTTCCTGCTGAACGTGGGCCACCTGTTCACGCTGGTGGTCTACGGCCAGCTCGTCCTGGAGCAGGCGGAGCTGTCCGGCGTCGACCGCGACGTCCTCGACCAGGTCTTCGACGTCCTGGTCCGCGACTTCTCCGGGTACGCGGTCGCCCTGCACGGCAAGGCGTCCTCGACCGACGCGCAGCAGGCCTGGGCGTTGGGCCAGGTCCGCAAGCCGGTCGTCGACGAGACCCGCTTCGGCCGGGTGTGGGAGCAGGTCAAGGCGCTGTCCGGCGCCTACGAGACCCGCCCCTAGACCGGCACGACCCGACCGACCTCACGGCCGCCGCCGAGCACCGGCACGCTCAGGTGCTCGGCGGCGGCCGAGACGTCGAAACCCAGGTCCCGCAACGCCACCAGCGCGACGGCCGTCGTGGCGCGCGGGCTGCCGTCGAGCACCTTCACCGCCACCGCGTGCCCTTCGGCCGTCGCCAGCACCAGCACGCCCTCCGCGCCCCCCTTGGCCAGCACGCCGGGCAGCAGCCGCATGACCTCGGTGTTCACGTGCCCCGGCCCGGCCACGTACTCCGGGTGCGCCCGCATCGCGTCCGCGACCGGCGTCCCCGCCAGCCCGCGGATCGCCCGCGCCAGCCCGGTCAACGTCATCGCGAACAGCGGCGCGCCGCAGCCGTCGACCGCGGTGTGCGTGGACCTCTCCCCCGCGAGGTCCTCCACCCCGGCGCGCACCAGCTCCTGGAACGGGTGGGCGGGCTCCAGGTAGTCGTCGACCGACCAGCCGGACGCGACGCAGCCCGCGAGCATCCCGGCGTGCTTGCCGGAGCAGTTCATCCTGATCCTCGACGGCTCCTCCCCCGCCCGGATCAGCGCGTCGCGGGTCGGCTCGTCCTCCGGCCACGACTCGACGCACCGCAGCGCGTCGGCCGTCAGCCCCGCGTCGGCGAGCACCCGCGAGACCACCTCCACGTGCCGGTCGAGACCGGTGTGGCTGCCCGCCGCGATGGCCAGCGCCGGTCCGCTCAGCGGCGCCCCGGCGGCCAGGCACGCCAGGGCCTGGAACGGTTTCGCGCTCGACCGCGGCAGCACGGGGTCGTCGACCGGTCCCCGGCGCAGCACGACCGCGCCGGACGGGTCGAGCCCGACGACGCTGCCGAAGTGCCTGCTCTCCACGAAACCCGACCTCGTGACCTCAGCGAGCGGAACGTGCACTTCGGGCCTCCAGGTGCCGGGCGAGCGCGGACAGCGAGGCGGTGACCACGAGGTAGACCAGGGCCACCACGAGGAACGTCTGGATCAGCAGGTGGTTGAGGTTCGCCAGCCCTCGACCGCTCTGGAGCAGTTCCAGGTAGCTGACCACGTACCCGAGGGCGGTGTCCTTCAGCAGCCCCACGGTCTGGCTCACCAGAGGTCGGCGTCGAAACCGGTCGGCTCGCCGGTGGCGGGGTCCCGCTGCGAGAGCGGGGGCGCGTCGAGCGAGCCGCCGACGAGCAGCTCACCGCGTTCCCTGATCCTGGCCATCGCGGAGCCCGCGGGGAGGTCGGCCGCGACCGGGGCCTTGGCCAGCAGCCGGTCGACCGCCGACGTCGGGCCGCCACCGGGCACCGCCGACCCACCGCCGGAACAGCCCGCCACCGCGAGCAGGACCACCGACAACGTTGTCCAACGCACGAAAACCGAGGCTAACGGTCCGGTTCGAGGCAGGTCAACGGTTTCAGGCGCGCGCGAGCACGGCCTCGACGATCACGTTGTCGCGGTAGCTGCTCGCCGTCTGGTCGAACGTGCCGCCGCAGGTCACCAGCCGCAGCTCCGACGCCGGGGTCGGGCCGTAGACCAGGTCGGTGGGGAACGCCGCCTTCTCGACCGAGTACGTCCGGTCCACCAGGAACTTCACCGCGCTGCCGTCCGCGCGCTCGACGAACACCTCGTCGCCGGGCTTGAGGTCGCCCAGCCGGAAGAACACGCCCGGCCCGGTCTTCGAGTCCACGTGGCCCGCGATCACCGCGGGACCGGCGTCGCCGGGCGCGACCCCGTCGGCGAACCAGCCGAGCACGTCGGCCCGCTCCGGCGGCACCAGCACGCCCGTCGCCGCGTCCACGGTCGTCTGGGTGACCACGTTGTCGACGGCGATGGACGGGATGCGCACCGACACCGGGCGGGGCGCGGAGACGGCCTCGTCGCCGCCGGGCTTCACGGCGTACGCCGCCAGCACGAGCACGCCGATCCCGAGGGCGATCTTGCCCCTGCTCACGGCACGACCCGGTCGCGCCGCGACCACAGGACCGCCGCGCACACCAGGACGGCGGCGAACGGGACCACGGGCCAGTCGGTCGAGCCCTCGCCGTCGGCCATGCCGCCCCAGCCGGTCTCCTGGCCGCCGCCGGGCACGACCTCGGACGCCTTCGCGTCGGCCCGGATCGTCGCGGTGACCTCGCCGTCCAGCTCCAGCACGACCACGGTGTACACGCCGCCGGGCTCGATGGCCGCCGTCAGGGTGACCGGCTCGGCCCCGCGGGGGACGACCTGGAGCGCCGTCGTCTCCGGGGCGATCGACGCGTAGAGCGTCGGCTCGGCGTACACGGCCTGCTTCACGATCGCCGTGCCCCCGTCGACCAGGTCGGCGGACATGGCGCGCGGGGCCGCGTTGATCATCCTGATCCTGGCCTGGCCGCTGCCGGGGAGGGTGATGTCGTCGTCCAGGACCTTCAGGGCGAGCCGGTCGGCGTTGCCGAGGCCTGCGACCGTGTACGCCCTGCCCTGACCAGCGTTCACCACCGTGCTGGCGGTCGCCTTCACGCCGGGGTCCGACCCGAGTGGCCGCCACTCGACGGTGTAGTTCCCCGGCTCGACCCGCCGGTAGTCCAGGAGGTCGCCGTAGTCGACCCCCGTCGTGCGCACGGCGGTGCCCGCCGTGGGGATGAGCGTGATGTCCTGGCTGCCGGTGCCTGCCGCCAGGTGGGCCAACCGGATGTAGGTGCCCGTGGCGGCGTGTGCCGGGGGCGTCAGGGCGAGGAGGAGGAACAGGACCACCGCAGCACGAGCAGCGCGCACCGCGCACCTCCCTCCGCAGGTCCGATGACGATCTCGACGGTACCTTGCGCGGACGCCGCGTCGGGAACGGGAAAGCGAGAGCCGCCAACCCCTGGTGGGGCTGGCGGCTCTCGCGAGTCCTGGGGACTCGATGAGTCAGGAGACTCGGATCAGCCGAGCGGACGAACAGACTGGGCCTGCGGGCCCTTCTGGCCCTGTCCGATCTCGAACTCCACGCGCTGGTTCTCCTCCAGGCTGCGGTAGCCGCTGGTCTGGATCTCCGAGTAGTGCACGAACACGTCGGCGCCACCGTTGTCCGGGGAGATGAAGCCGAAGCCCTTCTCCGAGTTGAACCACTTCACGGTGCCTTCTACAGCCATCTTGCTACTTCTCCTCTAACAGGTGCGCTGGGACCGAAGTCGCAGTTGCGGCAACTTCCGCCTGACCCGGAGGAAAGCTTCGCGCCCGCAACGTCGTTCCGCGAGCGTGGTCAAACACGAACACAGAAACTTTTACGACCTCGGACAGTCAACCACGGGGGACCTCCGCGCGTCGAGCCGAGATTTTTCGACCGCTCCGGCTGCTACGCTGGGCTATCCGCGGTCACTCTGCGACGCACGTGGACACCCACGGGTCCACCGCCACCGCCGACCGAGCCCGAGGAGCGCCGCCATGCCCGAACCGGTCCTGCTGTCCATCGCCGCCGCGGTCGCCACGAGGGCCGTGAAGGGGCTCTACGAGCTGGTGCGGGCGAAGTTCGCGGACGACCCCGACGCCTCCGAGCTGCTGGACGCCGCCGAGCGGGCCGCGGCCGAGGGTGACGCGACCGACTCCCCCGAGGTCGCCGAACTGGGTGAGGCGCTGGAGCGGGCCGAGCGGCAGGACCCCGAGTTCGGCGAGCGGCTGCGCGGGCACTGGGGCCACTCCGCCACCGTCGAGCAGCGCGGCCGGGTGACGAACCAGCTCACCGGCGACGTGCACGGCAAGCTGCTCCAGGCGGGCGACATCCAGGGCAACGTGCACTTCTAGGCCCGCGACCGGACCGAACCGACCGGGCTCCGCACGCGTGGGCGTAATGTCCATTTCCCCAGTGCGCACCGGAAGGGATCACCAGCGGTGTCGGTTCCCCTGTCGCGGTCGGCGGGCCCAGACCTGGTCAGCTCCGGCAGCGAGCGCCTGCTGTTCTTCTTCGTGGGGCTCGTCGTCACGTTCGTGCTCATCCGGATCAGCGTCCGGCTGATCCGCGCCAAGGTGCGCTGGTGGCCGGGCAACATCACGCCCGGCGGCACGCACATCCACCACGTCGTGTTCGGCACGGTCTTCATGCTCGTGGGCGGCGTGGCGGGCCTGGCCGCGCCGGACGACGTGCACTGGCTGCGCCTGAGCGCCGCCGCGCTGCTGGGCGTGGGGGCCGCGCTGGTGCTGGACGAGTTCGCGCTCATCCTGCACCTGAGGGACGTCTACTGGACCAAGAACGGCAGGCTCTCGGTCGACGCGGTGTTCCTCGCCATCGGCATGACGGGCCTGCTGCTGCTCGGCGCGCGCCCGCTCGGCTACGACGACTTCCTGACGCCCGGCCAGACGGGCGGCGACGCCGTGCTGCTCCGGCTGCTCGCGATCCTGGTCAACATCGGCTTCGCGATCGTCGCGCTGCTGAAGGGGAAGATCTGGACCGGTCTGCTCGGCCTGCTGGTGCCGGTGCTGCCGGAGATCGGGGCGATCCGGCTCGCGAGGCCCGGCTCGCCGTGGGCCAGGTGGAGGTACGCGGACGATTCCCGCAAACTCCGGCGGGCCTACCGGAGGGAAGCCCGCGTCCGACAACCACTCATTCGGATGAAGATCAGGATCCAGGAGTTCATCTCCGGTCGTCATGATCTACCGGATTAAGCGGCGATTGCCCCGGCTTTCACCGGAGCAATCGCGGCTGGGTTAATTGATAACGATGTTGTTCGCTGCGCAGATCGCTACAAGATCGTTCACGCACAGCTCCGACGATTTGACCACACCCTCCGCCACCAGACGGCGCACGGTCGGTTTGGTGATCAGGTCGGCACCCAGGAGCACCGACTTCACGTCGCGCTTGGCGACCAGGTCCCGGAGGTTGCCGGTGGCGAGGTCGTCCGCGCCTTCGAGGTCGCCCTTGGCCACGGCGATGGCGAGCCGGGCCGCCGCCTCCGCCTCGTCCCTGATGGGCTTGTAGACGGTCATGCACTGCTCGCCGCGCAGGATGGCCTGGAGGCCCGCCAGGGTGGCGTCCTGGCCGGTCACGGGCACGCGGATGTTCTTCGCCTTGAGCACCTCGATCACCGCGCCCGCCAGGCCGTCGTTCGCGGCGATGACGCCGTCGACCTTGTCGGCGTTGGCGTCGAGGATCTGCTCGAACTGCTGCTTCCCGATGACCGGGTCCCACTGCTCGATGGCCTGGCTCTTGACCAGCTTCAGCGCGCCGGAGTCGTACTTGGCCCCCATCTTGCGCCGCTGGCCGTCGGCGAACAGCGTGGCGTTGTTGTCGGTGGGAGCGCCCTGGATCTCGATGATCTGGCCGCCGGGCTTGTCGCCGAGGCAGGACAGCAGGCCCTCGGCCTGCAGTTCTCCCACGGCGATGTTGTCGAACGACACGTAGAACTCGGCGGTGCCGCCGAGCGTGACGCGGTCGTAGTTGATCACCGGGATCTTGGCGGCCTGCGCCTTGCGCTCGACGGCGGCGCCGCCCTCGGGGCTCAGCGGCGTGGTCATCAGGACCTTGACCCCGCGCTTGATCATGTCGTCCGCGATGCTCGCGAACTTGTCCTCGTCGCCCTCGGCGTTCTCGATGATCGGCTCGATGCCCGCGAAGCCCAGGGCCTGGGCGAGGAGGGGCCGGTCCTGGTCCTCCCACCGCGCGGAGGACGTCCGGTCGGGGAGGATCACGCCGACCGTGGGCTTCGCCTTGGACAGACCGGTCGTGCCGGTCCGGTCGTCGGGCGCCGTTCCACAGGACGCGACGAGCAGCACCAAAAGACCGCATGAGGCCGCACGTGCAAGTCTTCGCATTCGCCAGTCCCTTGCAACTGAAGTCGTCTGTGACCCCAAATATGAGAATGCGAAAGTTCATACCGCCGGAGGTGCTTTCGTCAAGTCTCACGTGCGCACAGGTGGGAAAGAAGCACATCTTGACGGGCGGTCTGAACCTTTTTCGCGACGGCCGCGCAGCGCTTTCCCCGGAAGCGCCATCACGGAGCGCACGTGAACGACTACTTTTCGTTTCTTCGGTGTTTCGAGAAGACCCCTACCAACGGCGCTGACGCGGGCCGCACATGTGTGTCAGGGTGTCGCCCTTGACGAGGGGTCGGGGACCTCGTCGCGGTTCGGGTGTGAGGAGACAACACAGGTGAGAACAAGGAAGATCGTTCCTTCGGCGCTGGTGGTGGCCACCACGGTGGTCCTGCTGGCCGCGGGGACGCACACGGCGGGCGGGGCCCCCGCCGCGGCCGTCCAGCAGGGCACCACCGACTACACGGTGATCCTGGAGGACGGGCGCAACCGCGACATGGCGATCGGGGACATCCGCGCCGCGGGCGGCGAGGTCACCCGCGTGAACGACGCCGTGGGCGTGCTGACGGTGAAGGCCCCGGCGTCCGGGTTCATCGAGCGGGTGTCGGCCTCCGACTCCGTGCTCGGCGCGGCCCACGTGAAGCCGGTCGGCCACTCCCCGGCGCAGCCGAAGGTCACGCGGGAGCAGGTGAAGCGCGCCGAGGTCGAGTCCGAGAACAGGACCACGACGCCGAACGCCTCCCCGAAGAAGAACGGCGCGAACACGGCAGGCCTCGACCCGCTCGACGGCGACCTGTGGGGCCTCAAGATGGTCCGCTCGGACATCGCGCGCGCCAAGCAGGCCGGTGACAAGCGCGTCTACGTCGGCATCCTGGACACCGGTGTCGACGGCACCCACCCGGACATCGCGCCGAACTTCAACGACGCGCTGTCGCGCAACTTCACGATCGACATCCCGAACGACTCCGACGGCGGCGAGTTCGACGGCCCGTGCGAGTTCCGCGGCTGCGTCGACCCCGCCAACCACGACGACGGCGGCCACGGCACGCACGTCGCGGGCACGATCGGCGCGGCGGCGAACGGCTTCGGCGTCTCCGGTGTGGCCCCCAACGTGTCGCTGGTCAACATCCGCGGCGGCCAGGACGCGGGCTCGTTCTTCCTCCAGCCCGTCGTCGACGCGCTCACCTACGGCGCCGACATCGGCCTCGACGTGATCAACATGTCGTTCTACGTCGACCCCTGGTACATGAACTGCGCGGCGAACCCGGCCGACAGCGCCGAGGAGCAGATCGAGCAGAAGGCGATCATCGCCGCCGTGCAGCGCGCGCTCGGTTACGCGCACCGCAAGGGCGTCACGCTGATCGGCGCGGGCGGCAACAACCACGAGGACCTCGGCAAGCCCCGCACCGACGTGGCGAGCCCGAACTACCCGCCCGGCCACGCCCGCGACCGCGTGATCGACAACGCCACCTGCCTCAACCTGCCGACCGAGGGCGACCACGTCATCTCCGTGTCCGCGCTCGGCCCGTCGACCGCCAAGGCCGACTACTCCAACTACGGCCTGGAGCAGGCCTCCGTGGCCGCCCCCGGCGGGTACTTCCGCGACGGCCTCGGCACCGACTGGTACCGGACCAACGAGAACCTGGTCCTGTCGACGTACCCGCGCAACGTGGCGCTGGCCGACGGCGCGATCGACGCCGCGGGCGAGATCACGGCCGCCGGTGTCACCGCGGGCGTCAAGAAGGCCTGCGAGGACACCACCTGCGGCTACTACCAGTTCCTCCAGGGCACCTCGATGGCCGCCCCGCACGCGGCCGGCGTCGCGGCGCTCATCGTCAGCCAGTACGGCAAGCGGGACGCCAAGCACCCCGGCACCCTGACCCTGGCGCCCGCCAAGGTGGAGAAGGTCCTCACCAGGACCGCCACCGCCCGCGCGTGCCCGGCCCCCAGGACCGTGTCGTACGTGCCGGTCGGCCGCTCGGCCGAGTTCGACGCCACCTGCGAGGGTGACACCAGGTTCAACGGCTTCTACGGCTACGGCATCGTGGACGCCTACGGCGCGGTCACCCGCGGCGGCAACTTCCTCTAGTCCGCTCCACCGCGAAGGGCCCCCGGTGCGCCGGGGGCCCTTTCGTAAACTCCGGCCGTGGCGAAATCAGCAGCTCAGAAGAGGCGGCGCAAGCAGCGGCGGCAGGTGCAGGCGCGGAACGCCCGGCCTTGCACGCCGCGACGGCAGCCTCGGCAGACGTGGTCCGCGGGCAAGGTGACGCTCTGGACGACCCTGGGCGTCTTCGCGTTCATCGGGCTGGTGCCCGCGTTCTGGTACTGGATCGCGCCCGCGATCAGCGACCTCGTCGACCCGGTGCCGGTGCTGGCGGTCATCGCGGGCTGGCTGCCCGTGGGCGGGTTCGTGGCCGCGGTCGGGTTCTTCCTGGTCATCCGCGACGAGCTGCTGCCGAGGACGCGGGTCCGGCTGGCGTGGGTGCTCGGGGTGTGGGGCGTGTCGGCGCTGGCCACGATGCCGATCGACGTCAACTCGCCGCCGCTGGACCACGGCTACCACACCGGCCTCCAGGTGGGCTTCCTCGGCACGCTCGCGGGAGCCGTCCTGGTGCCGGTGGGCGTGTACGCGCTGTGGAAGCCGTTCAACCGGCGCGAGGAGCCCACGACGGCCGTCTGGGGCTGCGCGTTCGCCGTCTTCGCCGTCGCCCTGCTGCTGCTCGCGGCGGCCCTGTCCTGGCTGCCCTAGGTCCCTGGTGCGCGTCACGGCGCGACGCGCACCAGGGCCTGCGTGGTCAGGCCAGCGCGGTGCCCAGCGCCTGCCAGTCGAGCACCGGCGCGGCGTGGTCGCGGATCGACGCCAGCAACCCGAGCCTGGCCGCCTTCACGGCCGGGTCCTCCGCCATGACCAGCACCTCGTCGAAGAAGGTGTTGATCGGGGCGGTGAGCACGGCCGTGGCGGCGGCGAACGCCGCCAGGCCGTCCGGGCGCTCGCCGAGACCGGAGAACGCCCGGTGCAGGGCCACCTCGGCGGGCTCGGTCAACGCCGAGGCGTCGTAGCCCGCGGCGGTGCCGGCGGGCACGATCCGGCGCACGCGCTGGAGCGCCGCGACGAGCTCCCCGAACGACGGGTCGGTGGCCAGCTCGGTGAGCTGCGCCAGCGTCTCGTCGGCGACCGCGGGGGCGTCGGCGAGCGGCAGGACCGCGTTGACGAACCGGTGGTCGTGACCGGCGTCGAGCACGGCCTGCTCGTAGCGGCGGACGGCGAACTCGCGGGCCGCCGCGACGGTCTCCTCCGGCACGTCCAGGCCGAGCTGGGCGCGGGCCGCGGACAGCGCGACGGGCAGCGTGATCGCCCGCAGCCCCTGGAACGCCCGCAGGATGCTCACGGCGCCGAGCGCGGCCCGGCGGAGCCCGAACGGGTCGGAGCTGCCGGTCGGGTTGGCCCCGATACCGAACAGGCCCGCGAGCAGGTCGAACCGGTCGGCCAGCGCGAGCAGCGCGCCGGGCGTCGAAGCGGGCAGCGGGTCACCGGCGGACCGGGGCTGCTCCATCTCGAACAGCGCCTGGGCGACCTCGTCGGTCTCCCCCGCGCGCCGGGCGTACTCGCGGGCCATCGTCCCCGCGAGGCTGGACAGCTCGATGACCATCTGCGAGCCGAGGTCGAACTTCGCCAGGTCGCCCGCGCGCTTGAGGGTCGCCTCGCCGCCACCGAGGTCGACGTGACCGGCGAGCGTGGCCGCCAGCGAGGCGATCCGCTCGGCGCGGTCGGCCACGGAGCCGAGCTTGTCGGCGAACGTCAGCTTCGCCAGGCCCGCCTTCATGTCCTCCAGGGGCGTCTTGAGGTCGGCGCGCCAGAAGAACGCGGCGTCCTCGTACCGGGCGCGCAGCACCGCCTCGTTGCCGGACCGCACGCGGTCGACGTCGATCGTGCCGTTGGCGACGGCGACGAAGTGCGGCAGCAGCTCGCCGTCGGCTCCGCGCACCGGCAGGTAGCGCTGGTGCTTGCGCATGACCGTGGTCAGGATCTCGCCCGGCAGTTCGAGGTAGCGCTCCTCGAAGCCGCCGAGGATGGGCGTCGGCCGCTCGACCAGGTTCGTCACCTCGGCCAGCACGCCGGCCTCGGCGGTGAGGTCGACCGTGCCGCCGACGGACGCCGCCAGCTCGGTCGCCGCGGCGACGATCGCGGCCCGGCGGACGGACGCGTCGGCGTCGATGCCGTGGCCCGCGAGGAACTCCAGGTAGCCGTCGGCACCGGTCACGGCCACCTCGGGCTCGGCGGCCGTGCGGTGCACGCGGGTGGTCGTGCCCGCCTGGAGCGTGGACACGGCGACCGGCACCGGGGTCTCGCCGAGCAGCGCGAGCAGCCAGCGGATCGGGCGGGTGAACGACAGCTTCGGGTCGTTCCACTTCATGTTCTTCTCGGACCGCAGCTCGGCCACGACCTCGGCCAGCAGCCCGCTGAGCACCTCGACGGCACCGCGGCCGGTCTCGGTCTTGACCAGCGCGACGTGCTCGACGCCGTTCTCGGTCACCCGGCCCAGCTCGGACAGCTCGACCTTCTGGCCGCGGGCGAAGCCCTGCACGGCCTTGGTGGGCTCGCCGTTCGCGTCGAACGCCGCGGCCACCTTCGGCCCGCGCACGGTGCGCTCGGCGTCCGGCTCGCGCGGGGTCACGTCGGCGACCAGCACGACCACGCGGCGCGGGGTGCCGTGCACCTCGACGGCGCCGTGGGTCAGGCGGGTGGCGGCCAGCTTGTCCTCCACGGCCGCGCGGACGGCGGCGACCGTGCGGGTCACCTCGGCGGGCGGCAGCTCCTCCGTGCCGATCTCGAACAGCAGCGTCGCGGGCTCGGTGACGGTGGCGAACGCCGTCGGCGCGGTGGCGGGGGCGGGCGTCTCGGCGACGCCCAGCGGGTGCCCCAGCTCGGCGCGGCGCTCGGCCCACAGGCCGGAGACCTCGCGGGCCAGGCCGCGCATCCGGGCGAACGCGCGGGCCCGCTCGGTGGTGCTGATCGCGCCGCGCGAGTCGAGCACGTTGAAGGTGTGCGAGCACTTCAGCACGTAGGTGTGCGCGGGCACCGGCAGGCGCAGGTCGAGCAGGCGCTTGGCCTCGGTGGCGTACTCCTCGAAGAGGCGCTTGTTGGCCTCGACGTCGGCGTCGTCCAGGTAGTACCGGCTCATCTCGTACTCGGCCTGGCCGAAGGCCTCGCCGTAGGAGATGCCGGGCGCGTAGGCGATCTTCTTGAAGTGGTCGACGCCCTGGAGCGCCATCATGATCCGCTCGATGCCGTACGTGACCTCGACGGACACCGGCTCCAGCGTCTGGCCGCCCGCCTGCTGGAAGTAGGTGAACTGGGTGATCTCCAACCCGTCCAGCCACACCTCCCAGCCCAGGCCCCAGGCGCCGAGCGCGGGCGAGGCCCAGTTGTCCTCGACGAAGCGGACGTCGTGCGCCCGGATGTCGATGCCCAGGGCCTCCAGGCTGCCCAGGTACAGCTCCTGGGGGTTGCCGGGGTCGGGCTTGAGGATCACCTGGAACTGGGTGTGCGTCTGGAGGCGGTTCGGGTTCTCGCCGTAGCGCGCGTCGTCGGGGCGCACGCTGGGCTCGACGTAGGCCACCCGCCACGGCTCGGGACCGAGCACCCGCAGCACCGTCGCCGGGTTGAGCGTGCCCGCACCGACCTCGGTGTTGAAGGGCTGCACGACGATGCAGCCGCGATCGGTCCAGTACTTGGTCAGCGCCAGGAGCGCGTCCTGCATGGTCAGCACGGTGACAACCTTGGATGGGGGGTGTGGGGCCGGTCGCAGTCTACGAAAGACGGGGCA
Organism: Umezawaea sp.; assembly: GCF_057122925.1. Classification (NCBI taxonomy): domain Bacteria; kingdom Bacillati; phylum Actinomycetota; class Actinomycetes; order Pseudonocardiales; family Pseudonocardiaceae; genus Umezawaea; species Umezawaea sp. Next base: position 15,008 of record NZ_DBNGPQ010000177.1, read on the forward strand.
CGGGCGACTGCGCTGGTCAGGTAGCCGACCGACCCGTATCACCACGGTCGTCACCCGCCTGTGTCACCCTTTGCGCAACCTCGCGGACCGTACGGGCGTCCTATGTGGCGTAGCCGTGCGACCGTTGGAGCAGCGCTCACGAGTAGGAGACGGGTGTGGACAAGCGGCCGCCGCGGCCAGGTGACGGGGGCGACCCCCGCGACCGATCCGTGCCTCCTCGTCGACCCGCCGCAGGTCAGCCCGGCCGCCCCCAGGGCAGGGCCGGTCGGCCCGGCCCGGCTCGCCGCCAGCCGCCGCCCGCCCGGCGCGAACCCGCCGACCCACCGCCCGCGCGCGGCGAGCCCGCGAGCCGGGTCGAGCCGCCGCGCCGCAAGCCCGTCTCGGCCACGGCGCCGACCGAACGCGTGGAGCCCGCGCGCCCGGCCCGGTCCGCCCCCGCACGCACGCCGCGCCCCCCGGTCCGCCGCACCGCGCCCCCGAGCAGGGCGGCGAGCGGAGCGTCGGTCACCGGCAAGGCGATCCTGTCGATGCTGTCGGTGGTCGTCCTGCTCGGCACCGGCTACGCGTGGCAGAACCTGAAGTCGTTCACCGACAACCTGACGACCACGGACGTCATCGGCGAAGGCGCGGGCGGCGAGAAGCCCGCCGACGGCGCGATCGACATCCTGATGGTCGGCATGGACAGCCGCACCGACGCCAGGGGCAACCCGCTGCCGCAGCAGATCCTGGACGAGTTGCAGGCGGGCGGCACCGACGACGGCGGGTTGAACACGGACACGCTGATCCTCATGCACATCCCGAACGACGGGAAGAAGGCCGTCGCGATGTCGTTCCCCCGCGACTCCTACGTGAAGATCGCGAACGGCTACGGCAAGCACAAGATCAACTCGGCGTTCTCCTACGGCATGAACGACGCCGCGGCCGAGCTGACGGAGAAGGGCGGCCTCGACGCCGCCCAGATCACGGTCCAGTCCAAGAAGGAGGGCGCGAAGAACCTCATCGCGACCGTCCAGGACCTCACCGGCGTCACCATCGACCACTACGCCGAGATCAACCTCGTCGGGTTCTACGAGATCACCAAGGCCATCGGCGGCGTCGACGTGTGCCTCACCGAGGCCACCCAGGACGACTTCTCCGGCGCGGACTTCGCGGCGGGCCCGCAGACCATCGAGGGCAAGGCCGCGCTGGCGTTCGTCCGGCAGCGGCACGGCCTGCTGCGCGGCGACCTCGACCGGGTCGTGCGCCAGCAGGTCTTCATGGCGGGCCTGGCGAAGAAGATGCTGTCGGCGGGCGTGCTGTCGGACCAGACCAAGACGAAGAACCTGATCGACGCGGTCACCAAGTCCATCGTGCTCGACCAGGACTGGGACATCCTGAACTTCGCCAACCAGATGAAGAGCCTGTCCGGCGGCGCGATGGAGTTCCAGACCATCCCGACCGGCAACCCCGAGCTGGAGACGCCGGAGGACGGCCAGGCCATCGAGATCGACGAGGCCGAGGTCAAACGCTTCGTCAAGGGCCTGACCGAGGAGCCCAAGCCCTCCGGCACGCCCTCGACGCCTGCCACGCCGTTCGACAACGGCACCCTGACCGTGGAGGTCCGCAACGCCTCCGGCGTGCCGGGACTGGCCGGTCAGGTGCTGGAGGCGCTGACGGCGAAGGGGTTCGTGCCGGGCGGCGCGGCCAACGCGGAGTCCAACGCGAAGTCCTCCGTCGTGCGGTTCGGCAAGGGCGGCGACGAGGGCGCGGCGGCGGTCGCCACCGCGCTGGGCGGCGACGTGGAGACCGAGCAGGACAACAACATCCAGGCGGGCTACGTGCGGGTGTTCGTCGGGTCCGACTACTCGGGGCCGGGCGCCCAGAACTTCGCCGGTGGAGCGGGGATCGGGCTCGACGGGGCTCGGCGGCAGCAGCCGTCCGGCGAGGCGCCGATCACGGCCGACGGCGTCCGCTGCGTGAACTGACCCGGCCGGGGGCGGGATGACGACCCCCGACAGCCGGCGCCGGTCCGACGGGGAGCCCCCGCGGTCGGCGCCGGTCGGTTATTCGACCCCAAACGGGCAGCAGCGGTCACGGGGGACGACCGGCCGGGCAGCCGGGGAACGGCCGCCGAACGTGGGCCGGGGCACACCGCCGACCGGCCCAGCGGGACTGCTCGCAGCAGTTCCGGACGTCGAACGGGCATCGTCGCCACGACCGCACGAAACACCAAAGGACTACTGACGGTACTACTCGGTTAGCCCGATCGGGCGATAAACCGGGCAAGTCACGTAATCAACGCACTTATTCGACCTTTCCTCTGCGTTGGGGCCGAACACCCCACGTGAACGGGTGGAGGAAGTGACGGTGCAGATCGACACAGCGGCGTACCAGCGCGTGCTCGGCGATGAACTCCGCAGCCTTCGCAAGCAGCGCGGATGGACTCGCAAGGAGTTGAACAGCCGGCTCCAGAGCGAGATCTCGCTCCAGACGCTGGCGACCTACGAGCTGGGCACCCGCCAGGTGTCCGTCGTGCGGCTGGTCGAGATCTGCGCGGCGCTGGCCGTGCCCGCGCACGAGGTGCTGGCGCGCGTGCACGAACGCGTGTTCGGGGACGCGCCCACGGGACACCTGTCGCTGAACCTCGTCGCCGTGGTCGCCGACGAACGCCCGGAGCTGCTGCCGCTGCGGCGCTGGGCGCAGGGGCGGCTGCACGCGCTGCCGCTGGGGCAGCCCCCGCAGGTGCACCTCGACCTGCCCGCGCTGGAGTACATGGCGCAGTTGTGCCAGCTCAGCACGGTCGAGCTGATCCGGGCGCTGCGCGATCTGGGCGGGACCGCGCGGAGGTAGGCGGGCGTCCCGCTAGACTCGCCGCCGTGACCAGGGGCGCGCCCGTTCCAAATGCAGGAAGTCGCTTGCCTAACAACGCTAACGAAGATCCAGCCTCCCCAGCCCGTCTGCCGTTGCGGACCGCGGCTGCCGTGCGCTTGGGCAACATGAGTTCGAAGCTGTCCCAGAAGATGGGGCTCGGCGCAGGCGGCATGATCGGTGGCCGGGTGGCGTTGAAGCTGGACCCGCAGGCGCTCCGGCGCCTGACGTCCGGCAGGCGGGTCGCCCTGGTGACCGGCACCAACGGCAAGACCACCAGCACCATGATGCTCAGCCGAGCCGTGACCGCGCTCGGCGAGGTGGCCACCAACCACAGCGGTGCCAACATGCCCGACGGGCACGTGACCGCGCTGAGCAAGCAGCCCGACGCGCCGTACGCGGTGCTGGAGGTCGACGAGGGGTACTTCCCCGCCGTCGCCGCGGCGGCCCAGCCGGACGTCGTGGTGCTGCTGAACCTGAGCCGCGACCAGTTGGACCGCGTCGGCGAGGTGCGCACGATCGAGCGCTCCCTGCGCGACGTGATCTCCAAGCTGCGCTGCACGGTGATCGCGAACTGCGACGACATCATGGTGACGTCGGCGGCCAAGGACGCCCACCGCGTCGTCTGGGTCGCCACCGGCACCGGCTGGCACCACGACTCGGCGTCGTGCCCCCGGTGCGGCGAGCCGATCCGCTGGCAGGGCGAGCACTGGACGTGCAGCACCTGCGACCTGGCCCGGCCCAAGCCGGACTGGGTGACCACGGACGGCTTCCTGATCGCGCCGAACGCCAGCAAGGTCGCGCTCCAGCTCCGCCTGCCCGGCAAGTTCAACCAGGCGAACGCGGTGATGGCCACGGCCGCCGCCGCGACGATGGGTGTGCAGATCGAGGAGGCCGTCCGCCGCCTGCGGGGCGTCTCCAACGTCGCGGGCCGGTACCGGACGATCCAGCGCAGCGGGCACACCGCCAGGCTGCTGCTGTCGAAGAACCCGGCGGGCTGGAGCGAGACGCTGACGGTGGTCAAGGAGTCCGACCACCCCGCCGTGCTCGTGATCAACGCCAACGAGGCCGACGGCCGCGACCTGTCGTGGCTGTGGGACGTCCCGTTCGAGCGGCTGCGCGGCCGGACCGTCATCGCCTCCGGCGAGCGGGCCACCGACCTCGCGGTGCGCCTGACCTACGCCGAGGTGGAACACCAGATCGTGCCCGACCCCCTGCTGGCCATCGACGCGCTCCCCAAGGGGGCGGTCGAGGTGATCGCGAACTACACGGCCTTCCGCGACCTGAACGCGAGGTCCGCCAGTGAGTGACTCCGCTGTTCGGATCGCCCTGGTCCTGCCCGACCTGCTGGGCACGTACGGGGACTTCGGCAACGCCGTGGTCCTCGACAAGCGCCTGGCGTGGCGCGGCATCTCCTCGGAGATCGTGTCGGTCAACTTCGGCGAGGCCGTGCCGGACTCCTGCGACATCTACGTCGTCGGCGGTGGCGAGGACACGGCGCAGACGCTGGCCGTGCGCCACCTGCGCGACAACCCCGGCCTCCAGCGCGCCGCCGCGCGCGGGGCCGTGGTGCTGGGCGTGTGCGCCGGGATCCAGATCTTCGGCGAGAAGTTCACCCGCGCCGACGACGTGACCCACCCAGGGCTCGGGCTGATCGACTCCGTGTCGTACGCGGGCGGCTCCCGCGCCATCGGCGAGGTGCTCGCCAAGCCGGCCAACGGGTTGTTCGAGGGGTTCCTCACGGGCTTCGAGAACCACCAGGGCCGCACGGAACTCGGTCCGGCCGCCCAGCCGCTGGCGCACGTGACCGTGGGCACCGGCAACGACGGGAAGGTGGAGGGGGCGGTGCAGGGCAAGATCCTGTGCACGTACCTCCACGGGCCCGTGCTGCCGCGCAACCCGCAGATCGCCGACCTGCTGATCGAGTGGGCCACCGGGGTCAAGCCCGCCCCGCTGGACCTGCCCGCCGTCACCCGGCTGCGGGCGGAGCGGTCCAAGGCCGCCGGGCAGCGCGTCGAAGCCTGAGTTCTCGCGCGGGAGGGGGCGTGTCCACACCGGACACGCCCCCTCCCGCCGTCTCACACGCGTACGCGGGCCCTGGTCGACAGCACGAAGTCGTCGGCCCGCACCTTCCTGGTGCGCATCCAGTAGCGCCAGGTGAAACCGGGCCAGATGGTCCGGTTCACGCCCTGCGCGTCCAGGTACCAGCTCCGGCAGCCGCCCTCGGTCCACACGCCGCGGCTCAGCTTCCGCTGGATCTCCTCGTTGAACCGCCGCTGGACCTCGGGCCGGACCTCCAGCTCGTCGGCCCGGTCCAGCATCCCCAGGCACTGCGAGACGTACTTGATCTGCGACTCGGCCATGAACACGACGGAGTTGTGCCCCAGCCCCGTGTTCGGCCCGAGCAGGAAGAAGAAGTTCGGGAACCCGGCGACGGTGATCCCGAAGTGGCTCTGGATGCCCTGCTCCTGCCACTCCTTCGCCAGGTCCCGGCCGTCCTTGCCGGTGATCGACAGGTAGCCGAACGCGTCGATCACGTGGAACCCGGTCCCGTAGATGATCGCGTCCACCTCGTGCTCGACCCCGGCGGTGTCGACGACGGAGTTCTCCCGCACCTCGGCGATCCCGTCGGTGACCAGGTCGACGTTGGGCCTGGACAGGGTCGGGTAGTAGTCGTTGGAGATCAGCACCCGCTTGCACCCCATCGTGTAGTCCGGGGTGAGCTTCTCCCGCAGGGCGCGGTCGGGGACCTGGTGGGCCATGTGCCGCTTGGCGATCCCCTGCGCCAGCTTCATGATCTTCGGGTTCACCGCGAAGCCCAGCGCGGTCGACTCCCGCGTCCAGTAGACGAGGTCGCGGTACAGCCGCTGCGCGAACGGGACCCGCTTGAACACCCGGTGCTCGCGCTCGCCGATGGGCCGGTCGGCCTTCGGCATGATCCACGGCGGCGTCCGCTGGAAGATCTCCAGCGACTCCACCTGATCGGCGATCTTGGGCACGAACTGGATCGCGCTGGCGCCGGTCCCGACCACGGCGACCCTCTTGCCTGCCAGGTCGTAGGACTGGTCCCAGCGCGCCGAGTGGAACACCGCGCCGCGGAAGCGCTCCACGCCGGGCAGCGTCGGCACGTTGGGGACGTGCAGCGCGCCCACGCCCATCACCAGCGCCTTGGCCGTGTACGTGTCGCCGGTGCCCGTGGAGACGTGCCAGGTCTTCGCGTCCTCGTCCCAGCGCGCGCCGGTGAACTCGGTGTTGAACCGGATGTGGGGGCGCAGGCCGTACTTGTCCGCGACGCCCTGGAGGTAGGCCCAGATCTCCGGCTGCTCGGCGAACGCCCGCGACCAGTTCGGGTTCAGCTCGAAGGAGTACGAGTACATGTGGGACTGCACGTCGCACGCGCAGCCGGGGTACCGGTTGTCGCGCCAGGTGCCGCCGAGGTCGGACGCCTTCTCCAGGACGACGAAGTCGTGCCTGCCCGTGCGCTTGAGTTCGATCGCCATGCCCAGCCCCGAAAAGCCCGTGCCGACGATCAGGGTTTCGGTCTCCCGGTGCGTGCCCATCAGTGCGCAACCTCCGCGGTCCGACTATGTACTCGCCGGTAGGTTACTCGAAGTAAGTTACTAGCGGTAGTACCCTTCGGGGGTGACCAGCACCCAGCCCGTGCGCAGGCGTCGCATGCCCAAGGCGGAGCGCAAGGCCCAGATGCTCGACGTGGCCGAGGTGGTGTTCGCCGAGCAGGGCTACCTGGCCACCTCCATGGACGAGATCGCGGAGCGCGTGGGCGTCTCGAAGCCCATGCTCTACGAGTACTTCGGCTCCAAGGAAGGCCTGCTGATCGGCTGCATCCAGCGGGCGCGGGCCGAGCTGCGGACGAAGACCGAGAACGCCATCGTCGGCGCCGCGGACCCGGAGGACCTGCTGCGCAAGGGCCTGCTGGCGTTCTTCGAGTTCATCGTCGACCACCGCCAGTCCTGGGCGCTGCTGCGGCAGGAGGCCGCGATCACCGTGCCGTCGGCCGAGGAGGAGATCGAGGGCATCCGGACCCAGCAGACCGCGCTGATCAGCGCGGTGATCGCCGGGTTCTCGCCCGACCTCGAACCGCTGGAGGCCGAGGCGTTCGCGGAGATCGTCGTCGGGTCGTGCGAGCGGCTCGCGCTGTGGTGCGAGCGCAGGCCCGAGGTGGGGCCCGCGCTCGCCACCGACTACGTGATGACCGTGGTGTGGCGGGGCGTGGCGTCGCGCCTCACGGCTTGAGGACCACCTTCAGCGCCTTGCGGTCCTCCATCGCCCGGTAGGCGTCGGCGACCTCCTCCAGCGGCACCGCGCGGTCGAACACCGGGGACGGGTCCAGCCGACCGGCCAGCACGTCCGCCAGCAGCTCCGGCAGGTACTGGCGGACCGGGGCGACCCCGCCGCTCACGCCGACGTTGCGGCCGAACAGGTCCTTCAGCGACAGGCCTTCCGGGCCGTGCGGCACGCCCACGTACCCGACGCGCCCCCCGTCGCGCACGACGCCGAGCGCGGTCTCCCACGACTGCGCGGTGCCCACGCACTCCAGCACGGCCGACGCGCCGAGGCCGCCGGTCAGCTCGCGGACCCGTTCCACCGCCGCCCCGCCGCGCTCGGACACCTGGTCGGTGGCGCCGAACAGCCTGGCGACGGCGGCGCGGTCCTCGTGGCGCCCCAGGGCGATGACGCGCTCCGCACCCAGCCGGGAGGCGGCCAGGACGCCGCACAGGCCCACCGCGCCGTCGCCGACCACGGCGACGACCGAGCCCGGCACGACCCCGGCGGCGAGCGCGGCGTGGTGGCCGGTGCCCATCACGTCCGACAGCGAGAGGAACGCGGGCAGCAGCGCCGCGTCGGCGTCCCCCGGCACCCGCACCAGGGTGCCGTCGGCCTGCGGGACGCGGACCGCCTCGCCCTGGCCGCCGTCGTGCCCCCGCTGCCCCCAGATGCCCCCGTTGGGGCACGAGGTCTGCACGCCGGCCGCGCAGTACGCGCAGGTGCCGTCGCTCCAGGTGAACGGGGCGATGACCCGGTCCCCGACGCGCACGGACGCGACCTCGGAGCCGACGTCGACCACCTCGCCGACGAACTCGTGCCCGATCCGCTGGCCGGGCTGCCGCTCGGACACGCCGCGGTACGCCCAGAGGTCGCTGCCGCAGACGCAGGCCAGCTCGACCCGGACCACGGCGTCGGTCGGCTCGGCCAGCGCGGCGTCGGGCACGTCTTCCACCCGGATGTCACCGGGTCCGTGGATGGTGGTCGCTCGCACCGCTCCCCCTCGTGTCGCCGTCTCCGTTCGAGTCCATCCTGACCCCTCCGAAGGGTTCACGCCCAGGTGACCCGCTTTTACGAATCACATTCGTGTTCGGGTTTTGTTCGGAGTGCGGGAGGTGCACCTGGAACGGGAAGAACACGCCTAGGATGTTTCAACCGTGCCCGTGCAGGAGAAAGGTGGCGTGGTTTTGGCCACACCGGCGTTCAGCGAAGAATCCCGCTCACCCCAGCGCGGAAGGCCGCGTGACGCGAGCCGGGACGACGCCCTGCGCCAAGCCGCGCTGGAGGTCATGGCGGAGGTCGGCTACCGCGCGCTGACGATGGACGCCGTCGCCGCCAGGGCCCGCGCGGGCAAGGCGACGATCTACCGGCGCTGGGAGTCCAAACTGGACCTGGTGATCGACACCTGCACCCAGCTCGCGAGCCAGAACCTCGCCGCGCCCGACACCGGGTCGCTGGCCGAGGACCTGCGCGAGTTCCTCAGCTCGTTCGCCGCATTCCTGTCGGGCCCCATCGGCAAGGCGGCGCAGGCCCTCGTCGGCGAACTCCCGCACGAACCGGAACTCGCGACGGCATTTCGGGAAACGTTCCTCATTTCCCAGCGCGACGTGCTGCGAGGAATTCTGGAACACGCCCTCGAACGCGGAGAAATTCGACCCCACGCCCCGCTCGGCCTGACCGTCGAACTCGCGGGCGCCGCGCTGATCTACCGGCTCATGCTCACCGGCGACCCGTTGGACCAGCCGTTCGTGGACAAGGTCGTGGACCAGGTCCTGCTCCCACTGGTCGGCAAGCAAAACTGATCAGGGCAGCACTATTGCGGACACGGCGGGGCGTATTCGACAGTATTGTCGGGAACATCAGCCAATAGTGTCGCGCAATTGGGAGGCTGCCATAGTCCAGCCACAGCAGCGACGTACGCCCGCTTGGCCGAAGGCGACGCTGTTGGGCCAGTTGCGCCCGCCCACCCGCGACAGGCTGCTGGCGCTGGGCACGACCGTGGCCTACCGCGACGGCGACGTGATCCTCACCCACGGCGAACCCGGCGACAACGTGGTGCTGCTGCTCACCAGCGCGGTCAAGGTCGTGGTCCACAGCGAGCACGGGCCGACGGCGCTGCTGGCGATCCGGATCCGCGGCGACCTCGTCGGCGAGCAGTCCGTGATCGACCGGAAGACGCGCTCCGCGAGCGTGATCGCCTGCGGGGACGTGCTGGCCCAGTCCATCGGCCGCGGCGAGTTCGAGGCGTTCCTCAAGCGCACGCCGGACGCCGACCAGCAGCTGCGCAGCATGATGAGCGAACGCCTGCGGTGGGCCGACCAGCGGCGGGTGGACTTCCTCGCGCTCAAGGCGCACGCCAGGGTCGCCCGCGTGCTGGTGGAGGTCGCCAAGACGTGCGGCTGGGAGCACGAGGAGACGTGGGAGATCACCATCCCGCTCACCCAGGAGGAGCTGGGGTCGCTCGCGAGCATCGCCAGGCGCACGGTCGAGCAGCAGATGCGCAAGCTGCTGGAGGCCGGTCTCGTGCGGACCGCGTACCGCAAGACGTCGCTGCTGAACATGGCCGAGTTGCAACGCGTGGCCGATTCGCGCTGAGCACTATTGCGGACACGTCCTGCCGCATTCCACAGTAGTCTCGAAATCGCTCGCCCAATTGCGCAGCGAAAGGGGGGACGGCCATAGTCCAGCAGCCACACGGCCGTACCCCCGATTGGCCGAAGACGACATTGCTGGGCAGGTTGAGCAACGAAAGCCGGGCGCAGTTGCTGAAATTGGGCACCGCGCGCACCTACGAGAACGACAAACGGATCTTGGAGCAGGGGGCCTCCAACGACCACGTGGTCGTCGTGCTGCGGGGAACGGTCAAGGTGGTCGCCTACAGCGAGTACGGTCCGACGCTGCTGGCGATCCGGGTCCGCGGCGACCTCGTCGGCGAGCAGGCGGGCATCGACAAGAACCCGAGGTCCGCGAGCGTCATCGCCTGCGGCGAGGTGCTGGTCCGCACCATCGCCCTCAACGAGCTGAAGCGCGTGCCGGAGGTCGACGTCCAGGTGCAGCGCATGGTGAGCGAGCGCTGGCGGTCCTCCGACCAGCTCAGGGTCGACTTCTTCGGCCGCAACGCCCGTGCGAAGCTGGCCAGGGTGCTGATCGAGATCGCCACGATGGGCGGTTGGGAAGCGGAACCGCGGTGGGAGCTGAAGATCCCCCTGAAGCGGGCGGAACTGGGGTCGCTGGCCTCCATGCCGCCCAGCACGGCCGACAAGCAGATGCGGCAGCTGATCGTCGACGGACTGGTGGCCGCCGAGCAGCAGCGGATCACCCTGCTCGACACCGAAGCCCTGCGGCTCATAGCAGATTCCCACTGATCCCGTCCCGCCAAAGTGCGGGTAAAGGTTTGTCCGGGTCGGCGACAGTGGTCGCGTCAGCTCAAGCAGCCCGGCGCGCTCCGGCGCACCGGGCCTCGTGTCGAAGGAGATCGCGTCTCTCCATGGACGAAAACCCGACTCACCACTCGTTCGTCATCGCCGACATCGAAGGGTACGGACGGCGTTCCGACGAGGACCAGAGATGGCTGCGCAACGAGCTCTACTGGGTTTTGCAGACGTCGCTGGCGAAGGCGGACGTCCCGTTCACGCCGAGCCTCACCCAGGACCGCGGCGACAGCGTCATCCTGCTGGTGCCGGGCACCGCGCCGAAGCGCAACATCGGCGACGCCCTGGTCCAGCACCTCGACCGGGAGCTGACCAGACACGCCCGCCGCAGCAGCGAGCCCGCGAGGATGCGGCTGCGGCTGGCCCTGCACGCGGGCGAGGTCGCGCGGGACGGGCGGGGCTGGATCGGCCGGGACCTCAACACCGCGTGCAGGCTCGCCGACCTCCCGTCCGCGCGGGAGGCGCTGGCCGCGGAGCCCGACGCGAACCTGGTCGTCGTCGTGTCCGACGTGTGGTTCCGCACCGTCGTCCGCCCGGACCCCGTCCTGGTGGACCACTTCGAGTTCCGGAGGGTGCCGTTCGTGGTGAAGGAGATCGACGACCACGCCTGGATCCACGTGCCCCGGCGGTCCTCGTGAAGGTCGTGCGACGGGCCAGACCCGACCTGGGCGCCCGCCGCGCACCCGTCGTGAAGTCGGTGCGGAGCAGGCGCGACGACGTGGGGGAGGCGCGGTTCGTCATCGCCCAGTTCAGCGGGTGGGTCGCGAACGCCGACACGAAGGCGGGGCTGCTGGCGACCGCGACCATCTTCCTCGGCACGACGCTCGTCGGTCAGCGCTCGGCGGTCCGCGCCTCGTTCTCGCCGTCGACCTGGCAGGAGTGGGTGCGGGCGGTGCTGATCACCGGGGCGCTGGTGGCCGTGCCGGTCGCCGTGGTCGCGCTGACGGCGACGCTCCGGCCGCGGGTCCTGGGCAACACCGGCTCGCGCTACTCGTGGCCGTTCGTCGCCACCACGCCCGTGCGCGAGCTGGCCAGGAGCAATCGGACGGCCGACGAGGCCTGGCTGGCCGCGCACAACCTGGCCGTGATCGTGCGCAGGAAGTACCGCTGGCTCACGCTCGCGCTGGTCGCCTGGGCGATCGGCGCGCTCAGCCTGTTCACCTGGTTCCTGCTCACGCCGTAGAGCGGTCCAGCGGGCCGGGCGGCCCGCTGGACCAGCAGGTCAGCGGAACAGCTTGCGCACGACCAGCAGCCCGACGACGACGCCCACCGCGATGAGCGCGTAGCGGACCTTCGGGTCGTCGAACCTGGCGCGCACGCTGGCCTTGCCCTCATCGACGAAGCGCTGGGGGTTGGCCCTCGTGCCCAGCTCGTCCAGCGTCGTGGCCAGCGCGTCGCGTGCCTGCTCGATCTCACGCTGGATGGTGTCGGGGTCGCGAGCCACATGTCCTCCTGTCAGCGGTGCCCTGGGGCTTGCCCCACCGTAGTTGGTCAGCGGCCGGGGCGTGTCGATAGGCTTGCCGAAGGGGGCCGTAGCCCAATTGGCAGAGGCACACGGTTTAGGTCCGTGCCAGTGAGAGTTCGAGTCTCTCCGGCCCCATCCCCGGCACCCCGCCCCCGGTTCCCCGGCGGGCGGGGCAGCCGCTCGGCGCGCGACGCGCTCGGAGCACCCAGGCCGAGTCGGAGGACACCACGTGAGCCCCTCGCTGCACGACACGCTCGCCGGGCCCGCGGCCGACGCCCGAGCCCGCTTCGCCAGGGACGACAACGGCTACCTCCAGGGCTCGACCGTCGTGCACGCGGTCCGCCTCCAGGACTGGCTGGGCGTTTCCGTCCCCGGCCCCGGCTGCCACGTCGGCACCGGCGGCTGGGACTTCACCCGCTTCAAGCCGACCCGCTCGCCCGTGGACTGCGGCCGGTGCGCGAAGTCCGGGATGCGCGGCACCGCGGAGGACGGCGACCGACCGGGCCAGCTCGCCCTGGACCTGGACTCGGGTCCCCCGAAGGTGTGACGGGGCCGACTCTTCCGCGGTAACCCCCGCGACAGCACTTCGGCCCTTCGTCCCCCTGGGGTGCTCGCCGACCGGAGAGGGCCTCCAGCTCGACCGAGCACCGCGGCACCGTGCGGATACCCTCCTCGGAGTGCCGCGCCAGGCCCCTCCGCGACTGCCCAGCGGTGAAGGCGGTGTCCACCCGCGCCGGCACGGCCAGGACGTCGCCGTCGAGAGTCGGCCTGTGGAACCGGAGAACCCGTGGCCGTCACCGACCCTCCCCGACGGCGCGCGCGCTCGGTCGTGCTCGGCGCGTGCGCGGTGGTGCTGGCGGGTGTCGCCGCGCTGCTGCTCGTGCGCGCCACCGGGCTGGACGCGGGCACGGTGTTCTCGGCCGTGGTGGTCGGCGTGCCGTACGCCGCCGTGGTGACGGCCGTGGTGGCGGTGGTCCTCGCGGTGGCGGGGGCGCGGTGGCCGGGCGGGATCGCGCTCGTGCTGCTGGTCGTCCAGGTCGTGTGGCTGGCGCCCCGCTTCACCTCCGACGGGGTCGAGGTGCCCGCCGACGCGCCGCGGCTGCGGGTGGCCACGATCAACGCGCACCTCGGCGGCGTGGACCCGCGCGCGCTGGTCGACTTCGTGCGCGCGGAGCGCGTGGACGTGCTGGCGGTGGAGGAACTGCCGCCCGAGGCGATCCCCGCGCTGGACGACGCGGGCCTGCGGGAGCTGATGCCCCACCGGGAACTGCGGCCGAGGGACGACTCGTCGCTCTACTCGCGACTGCCGTTCACGGCGAGCGGTCCGCTGGCCGCGCCGACGACGTGGCCGCAGACGACCGCCACCGTCGACGTGAACGGGCGGGCCGTCCGGTTCGTCGCCGTGCACACGTACTACCCGACGGGCGATCCCGGCCTGTGGGCCGCGGACCTGACGGCGTTGCGGGCCTCGGCCGGTGAGGACTCCGTGCTGCTCGGCGACTTCAACGCCACCCTCGACCACGCGCTGATGCGGGACCTGCTGTCGGCGGGCCTGGTCGACGCCCACGCCGAACTCGGGAACGGCTGGGCTCCGACCTGGCCCGCCGACAGCGTGCTGCCGCCGGTGGTGCAGCTGGACCACGTGCTGCACGGCCGGGGGCTGGCGGCCGTCAGGACGGACGAGCGGACCCTGCCCGGCTCCGACCACCGGCTGGTCTTCGCGGAACTGGCCCTGCTCTAGTCGCCGGTGAACCGCATCGCGCGAGCGCCGACGAGCACCCCGGCCACCGCGAAGGCGACCGCGCTGAGGACGCCGTGGAGCACGGCCGTCCCGGAGAGCTGTCCGGCGAACAGCGCCCGTTCGGCCTCGACGACGTAGGTCAGCGGGTTGACCCGCGACAGCGCGCGCATCCACGCGGGCGCCCCGTCGAGCGGCAGGAGCACGCCGGAGAGCATGAGCAGCGGGAACACCAGGGTCTGCTGGACGAGGTAGAACAGCGACTCCTGCTTGCGGGCGAGGACCGCGAGCGCGCAGGAGAACGCGCCGAGCCCGACGCCGATGACGGCCAGCAGCAGCAACGCGACCAGCGCGCCGACGAGGTGCAGCTCGAAGCCCAACGGCAGCACCACGAGGACGATCAGCACGGACTGCGCGACCAGCAGCACGACCTCCTTGGCCGTTCGCCCCACCAGCATCGCCGACCGGCTGACCGGCGTGACGAGCATCCGGTCGAGCGAGCCGCCGGTCATCTCGGTCATCAGCATGTATCCGGCGGACACCGTGCCGCCCAGGCCCAGCATGATCAGCATCCCCGGCACGAACCACTGCCAGGCCGCGCCGTCGCCGCCCCACGAGATCCCGGACAGCAACGAGCCGAACAGGACCAGGAACACCACCGGCTGGGCCATGCCGAACACGATCCCGGCGGGGTTGCGCAGGTTGGGCCGCACCTCCCTGGCGAACACGATCCCGGTCTCGGTCGCGAACCTCATGCGGGAACCCCTTCCGCCTCGCGCAGGCTGCGCCCGGTGAGGGCGAGGAACACGTCGTCGAGCGTGGGCCGCAGGACCTCGGCGGTCCACACGTCCACCGTGGCGGCGTCGAGCGCGCGCAGCAGCACGGGCAGCGCGGCGGCGCCGTCGGGCACCCTCAGCCGGAGCGCGTCGCCGTCGGTCACCACGTCCCGCACCAGCGGGATCCGGTCGGCGATCCGCGCTGCCCTGGCCGGGTTGTCGGTCCGGACGACCAGGTGGTCACCCGCCAGGTCGGCCTTCAGCCGCTCGGCCGTGCCGTCGGCGATGACCCGTCCGTGGTCGATCACCACGACCCGTTCCGCCTTGGTGTCGGCCTCCTCCAGGTAGTGGGTGGTGAGGAAGACGGTCGTGCCGAACCGGTCGCGCAGCCGCAGGACGTGCTCCCACAGGTTCGCCCGGTTCTGCGGGTCCAGCCCGGACGACGGCTCGTCCAGGAACAGCAGGTCCGGCTGGTGGACCAGGCCGAGCGCGATGTCGAGCCGCCGCCGCTGCCCACCGGACAGCGACCCCGCGTCCCGGTCGGCCAGGTCCTCCAGCTCCATCGTGCCGAGCAGTTCGTCCGCGCGCCGCCGCGATTCCGCCGCGCCGAACCCGTAGCAGCGGCCCTGGGTCACCAGCTCGTCGCGAACCCGGAAGTAGTGCCCGGCGCCGTTGCCCTGGCCCACGTAGCCGATGCGCCTGCGCACGGCGGCGGGGTCGGCCCGAACGTCGTGCCCCGCGATCCGGGCCTCGCCCGAAGTCGGCCGGAGCAATGTCGTCAACATCCGGAGCGACGTCGACTTGCCCGCACCGTTGGGCCCGAGGAACGCGACCAGCTCCCCTTTCCCCACATCGAGATCAAGCCCTCTCACCGCCTCCACGATCCGTCTTTTGACCTTGAAATGCCTGGTCAACCCCCGTGTGTGAATCAACGAACCCTCCTGGTTCCGGGCATGCGCCAGCCGCGCCGGAGTAGGCGCCGACCGATGGGTGGGATGCGGAAGCCCGAGAAGAATAGGGCAACATTTCACGTTTCCGTCAGGAGCCCTGACAATCAACGAATGCGCGCACCCATTCCGTACCTCCTCGCCTACGCCAACACCATCGCGTCACGCCTGGCCGACGCGGAACTCCGCCCGCACGGCCTGACCGTCCGGCAGTTCGGCCTGCTGGCCCAGCTCCGCGCCGAACCGGAACTGACCATCGCCGACCTGGCCCGCCAACTGGGCATCACCAGGCAGTCGCTGCACGGGATGGTCGACGAGCTGGAACGCGACGGCCACCTGGTCCGCGAACCGGGCGCGTCCGGCCGCACCCGCAGGCTCGCGCTGACCCTGGGAACAGCAGGCCTGCTGGCCGACGCCGGGGGCCCGCTGGCCCGCGCCGAGGCGCAGTTCCTGCGAGGCGTCTCGACCCGGGACCGGGAAGCACTGCGCACGCTGCTGCAACGGGTCCTGGCCACCGCCACCGACGACGAGGCCTGGCTGTAGGAGGCACGGCCCCGACACCGCTGCCGACGTAGGTTGGACCGAACGTCCACCGACCACGGGAGAACACATGACCAGCACGTTCACCATCGGCGGCGACCTGGAGGTGAACCGCCTCGGCTACGGCGCCATGCAACTCCCCGGCCCTGGCGTGTGGGGCGAATCCCGGGACCCGGAAGGCGCACTGGCCGTACTGCGACGCGCCGTGGAACTGGGCGTCACGCTGATCGACACGGCGGACGCCTACGGCCCGTTCATCGCCGACCAGCTCATCAAGGAGGCGCTGCACCCCTACGCGGCGAACCTGGTCATCGCCACGAAGGTCGGCTTCACCCGTCAGGGCCCAGGCCAGTGGACAGCGGTGGGCCGCCCCGAATACCTGCGCCAACAAACCGAACTGAGCCTCCGCCACCTGGGTCTGGAGCAGATCGACCTGATGCAGCTGCACAGGATCGACCACAAGATCCCCCTGTCGGACCAGATCGGCGAACTGGCCCTGCTCCGCCAGGAGGGGAAGCTCCGCCACATCGGCCTCAGCGAGGTGACCGTCGACGAGATCGAGGCAGCCTGCGAGTTCGCCCCCATCAGCTCGGTGCAGAACCGCTACAACCTCACCCTCCGCACCTCAGAACAGGTACTGGACCACTGCACGGCCAACACCATCGCCTTCATCCCCTACAGCCCCCTGGCCAAGGGCACACTGCTGACGGACAACGCCAGGGTGGCAAGAACAGCGCAGGAGCACGGCGCCACCCGCTCCCAAATAGCACTGGCCTGGCTGCTCAAGCGCTCCCCGGTGACACTGCCGATCCCTGGCACAGCCTCGATCCCCCACCTGGAGGACAACCTCAAGGCCGAGAACATCACCTTGACGGACGCGCAGTTCACCGCGCTGACGGCATGAGACCCGCAGCAGGCCGGCACCTGCCCTGAACCGGTGATGGCGCCCGCGGCCGCTCCCCCGTTCACGGCCGGGGCAGCCCTCAGGCCGCCCGGCCGGTGACGAGTCAGACGGGGTCGATCGCGAGGTCGGTGACCTGGTCGTCCTCGATGCCGAACACGAACGCGAAGGACAGAGGCCCGCCGGGGAATTCACCGTCCCCGGCGGCCACCAGCCGGTCGTCCGCGAACGCGGTGGGCGTGAGCACGATCTTGGGGTTGATCAGGTGTCCCTGGATCCACTCGCGGATCTCGGCCCCGCCGGTGTAGGTCGTCCCGTCGTCGCGCACGGTGGCCCCGTCGCCGAAGACCGCGGCCAGCGCGTTCACGTCGTGCGCGTTGGTGGCCGCGACGAAGTTCTCGACGGCCTCGGGAAGGGTGATCTGGTTCATGTCCGCTCTCCGGTTTCTCGGTGGCCCGCACGCGGGCGCGTGCGGGCACGTTCTTGCGGCACCTCGATGGCACGGTGGCGATGCGGGTGGCAACCCGGCACGGGCCGTGCGGCGCGGTGATCAGCTCGGAGTCCCGACCAGGGGTCGAGTCGGCACCAGGCTCAGAAGTCCGCTCCGCGGGAGAGCTCCTCGTTCGCGCGCAGCTCCGCGAGCGCGTTCTCGTGCATCGCGACAACGGCGTCGTAGCCGGAGTTGCCGAGCACGATCCGGTGCGGCGGAACGGGTGCGTTCATCGCGCTGATCACGGCCCGCACTCCGCGTTCGGGGTCACCCGCTTGCTTGCCGTTGTGGTCCACGAACGCCGCCTTGACGCCCTCGACCATCGGCACGTAGGCGTCGACGGTCTCGTTGACGGGCTCGTTCTGGAAGTAGGCGAAGGCCTTGGTGCGGAACGCTCCCGGCTCCACGACGAGCACGCGCACGCCGAACGGCTCAACCTCGTGGCGCAGTGCCTCCGACAGTCCTTCGACCGCGAACTTCGCCGCCGCGTAGTAGCCGAAGCCGTGTGCGCCGACGAGGCCTGCCACCGACGACATGGTCACGATCCAGCCGTCGCCGCGTGCCCGCATACCCGGCAGGACCGCGCGGATCACCTCGACCACGGCGAACAGGTTGAGGTCGAACGTGCGGCGGATCGTCTCGTCAGGGGTCCCCTCGACCGAGCCGTACCAGCCACGGCCCGCGTTGTTGACGAGCACGTCGATCCCGCCGAACCGCTCCTCCGCCGCCTTGACCGCTGCACGCACCTGCTCGGCATCGGTGACGTCGAGCTGGAGGACCAGCACGCGGTCGCCGTGCGGTTCAGCCCATTCTTGCAGTTCAGAGGGCCGACGTGCGGTCAACACCACCTGATCGCCCTGTTCAAGGGCGGCCTCGGCGTAGACCTGGCCGAACCCTCCGGGCGTCCCACCGGTGATGAACCATGTCTTCATGGACTTCCCCTTTCGCTATAGACGGCAATGTAGCGCTACATGAGCTACTATAGCAACCATGCAGAACGCACGGGATCGACTCCTGCTCGCCGCGGCGGAGTTGCTGGAGGGTGGCGGCACGGTGTCCACGAGGGCGGTGTGCGAACGCGCCGGGGTGCAGGCCCCGACGCTGTACCACCACTTCGGCAGCAAGCAGGGCCTGATCGACGCCGTGGTGAACCACGGCTTCACCCAGTACACGGCGGTCGAGAGCTCCGGTGACCCGCTGAGCGACCTGCGCGAGGGCTGGGACAGGCACGTGCGGTTCGGGCTGGAGCACCCGTCGTTCTACGGGCTGCTGTACGGCCGTGCCGAGCCGGGCAAGCCCTGCGCCATCACCGCTCCCGCGCACGCCGCGTTGCGCGAGCGGTTCACCGCCGCCGCCGCCCGAGGCCTGCTCAAGGTGCCCGCGGACGACGCCGCCGAACAGGTGCTCGCCGCCAACGTCGGCATCACGCTCACCCTGATCAGCCAGCCGGAGCCCGACTTCGAACTGTCCGGACGCGTCCGCGAGGCCGCGCTGGCCGGAGTCCTGCACACGCCCTCCGCCGACGCCCCCGCGACCCGTCCGAGCGCCGCACTGACGTTGCGCGCGCTGGTCGACAACGACCCCGGCGACCTCACCCCTGGCGAACACGCGCTGCTCGGCGAACTGCTGGACCGCCTCGCCCGCTAGAGCACGCGGCATTCCGCAAGCGTTTTACCCGCCCACGACAGGGGTACTTGAAACGAACCACAGCCCATCAGGGGGGCCGCCACCATGGCGCCCCTCAGCAGCCCTTGCCTAGCTTGGAGGACATGAGCAACCCCATATCAACGGTCGTCGAGTGGGTAACGGGCCTGATGACGACGTTGGGCGCCCCTGGCGCCGGCATAGCCATCGCCCTGGAGAACCTGTTCCCCCCTCTGCCCAGCGAACTCTTCCTCCCCCTGGCGGGCTTCACCGCCAGCAGGGGCGGGATGAACCTGGCGGCGGCGATCACGTGGACCACGGCGGGCTCCGTCGTGGGTGCTCTGGCCCTCTACTACCTGGGCGCGCTGCTGGGCCGGGAAAGAATCCGGGCCATCGCCAAGAAACTCCCCCTGGTAGACGTCTCCGACGTGGACAAGACCGAGGACTGGTTCGCCGAGCACGGTTCCAAGGCCGTGTTCTTCGGCCGGATGCTCCCCCTCTTCCGCAGCCTCATCTCCATCCCCGCGGGCATCGAGAGGATGCCGCTCCCGAAGTTCATCGGCCTGACAGCGGCGGGCAGCCTGATCTGGAACACCACGCTGATCATGGCCGGTTACCTGCTCGGCGAGAAGTGGCACCTCGTCGAGCAGTACGCGGGCTACGTCTCCACCGCGGTCCTCGTGGCGGCGGGAACCGGCCTGGCGTGGTTCATCACGTCGAGGCTGTCCAAGCGCAAGCAGGGGAGTCACGACCCGAGGTAGCGCAGCACGGCCAGCACCCTCCGGCTGCGCCCCTCCACCGAGGACAGGCCGAGCTTGTCGAACACGCCCGCCACGTGCTTCTCCACCGCGCTCCGCGACACGTGCAACCGGTCGGCGATCGTCGCGTTGGTGCAGCCCTCGGCCATCGCCGCCAGCACCTCCCGCTCCCGCGGCGTCAGCGCGCCGATCTCGCGACCGGTGCGGGACAGGAGCTGCCGCACCACCTCGGGGTCGAACGCGACCCCGCCCGACCCGACCCTCCGCAGGGCGTCCAGGAACTCGTCGACCCGCACGACCCGGTCCTTGAGCAGGTAGCCGACCCCCTCGGAGTGCTCGGTGAGCAGGTCGACGGCGTACCGCTTCTCCACGTACTGCGACAGGACGAGCACCCCGACCGAGGGCCAGCGGCGGCGGATCTCCAGCGCCGCGCGCAGGCCCTCGTCGGTGTTCGTCGGGGGCATCCGCACGTCCGCCACGACCACGTCCGGCAGGTGGGCGGCGACGGCGGGCACCAGCGCGGCGGCGTCGCCCACCGCCGCGACGACGTCGTGCCCCTCCTCGACCAGCAGCCGCACCAGTCCTTCGCGCAGCAGCGTCGAGTCCTCGGCCAGGATCACCCGCACGGCAGTTCCGCGGTGATCGAGGTCGGTCCACCGACCGGGCTGCTCACGCCGAACCGGCCGTCCAGCGCGGCCACCCGCCGCGCCAGTCCGGCGAGGCCGCCGCCGTCCGGGTCCGCTCCCCCGCGTCCGTCGTCCCGAACCAGCACGCTCACGACCCCCTCGTCCCGACGAACCTCCACGGTGATCCCGCTCGCGCCGGAGTGCTTCGCCGCGTTGGTCACCGCCTCGCACACCACGAAGTACGCCGCCGTCCCCACCGCGGCGGCCACCTCCCCGTCCAGGTCGACGGTGAACCGCACCGGGACGGCCGACCGGTCGGCCACGGCCGCCAGGGCCTCGCCGAGCCCGAGCGAGTCGAGCGCCGTCGGGTAGACCCGCCAGGCCACCTCGCGCAGGTCCTCCAGCACCAGCGCGGACTCCTCGTGCGCCTGGCGCAGCAGCTCGTCCGCCTTCGCCGGGTTCCGCCGGGCGCGCCCGAGCAGCATCCCCAGCGCCACCAGCCGCTGCTGCACGCCGTCGTGCAGGTCGCGTTCGATGCGCCGCCGTTCGGCGTCCACCGCCTCCACGACGCCCGCGCGGCTCAGCGCCAGCTGCTCGACGCGCCGCTGGAGCAGTTCCCGCTCGCCGGGACCGAGGAACCGGTGGGCGACCGCGCGTTCCAGCGCGACGACGCCGAGGATCCCCCGCACCTCCACGAACAGCAGGACGACGCCGATCAGCGCCGTCCAGCCGACCTCGACCAGGCTCGACGGCCCCAGTTCACCGGTGGCCAGCCGCCAGGCGATGACGGCGGCCCAGTAGAGCCCGTAGCACAGCCAGGCCAGCACGACCCCGCCGAGCAGACCGACCAGCGCGCGCACGACGACGAACCGCAGCGCCTGCCGGTCGAGGGGTTCCGCGCTGTCGACGCCGAGGAACACCAGCAGCCGTCGGCGTTCCAGCTCCGCGAGCCGCGCGACCACACCACCGGACGCCCAGGCGACCGCGAGCAGCGGCAGTTCGACCACGGCGCAGCAGAAACCGAGCAGCAGCCCCGCGAGCACCCGAACCGCTGTCCCCACCGGCCGTTCCCCCGCTCGTCACCGTGTCCCCGCGCAGCCGCGGACAAGCGTGCCACGGGTGGGGGCGTCGCCGACGCGGAGGCCGCGCTCAGCCGACCGGCACGGGGGCCAGCAGCTCCTTGATCTCCCGCACGGCCGCGCGGCCCGCGCGCGACGCGCCGACGGTGCTGGCCGACGGCCCGTACCCCACCAGGTGGACGCGCGGGTCGGCGACCACGCGGGTGCCGTCGACCTTGATGCCCCCGCCGGGTCCGCGCAGCTTCAGCGGGGCGAGGTGGTCGATCGCGGCCCGGAACCCGGTGGCCCACAGGACCGCGTCGGCCCGCACCTCGCGGCCGTCGTCCCAGGCCGCACCCGTGGGCGTGAGGCGGTCGAACACCGGCAGCCGGTCCATGAGCCCGGCCTCCTGCGCGGCGCGGATCCGCGGGGTGCGGAACAGGCCGGTCACGCTGACGACGCTGGCGGGCGGACGGCCCGCGCGCACGGCCTCGTCGACCCGCGCCACGACGGCGCGACCGGTGTCGTGGGTGAACGGCTCGTCGGTGAACAGCGGCTCGCGGCGGGTCACCCACGTGGTCGTGGCGACCTGCTGGATCTCCAGCTGGAGCTGCACGGCCGACGAGCCGCCACCGACGACGACCACGTGCTGCCCGGCGAACTCCTCGGGCCCCGCGTAGTTCGCGGTGTGCAGCTGGCGGCCCCGGAACAGCTCCTGGCCGGGGTAGCGCGGCCAGAACGGGTGGGTCCACGTGCCCGTGGCGTTGACCAGCGCGCGGGCGGACCAGGTCTCACCGGCGCTCTCGACCAGCAGTCGGCCGTCCCCGCCGTCGCGGACGGCCGTCACGGACACCGGCCGCCGGACGTGGATCCCGTTGCGGCGCTCGAAGTCCGCGAAGTACGCGGGCAGCACCTCGTTGGCGGGCGCGTTCTCGTCCACGACCTCGAACGGCATCGCGGGCAGGTCGTGGATGCCGTGGACGGTCGCCATCCGCAGCGTCGGCCAGCGGTGCTGCCACGCACCGCCGGGACCCCGGTCGGCGTCCAGGACCACGTGGTCGATCCCGGCCCGCCCCAGGAAGTACCCGGCGGACAGCCCGGCCTGCCCCGCCCCGACCACCACGACGTCCACGCTGATCACACCCGGTAGAACGCACGGGACCCGGACCCGCTTCCGTCGCCTCCGTCACAGCGCTAGGTTCGGCGAGGTGCACAAGATCCTTTCGACGGTCCTCGCGCTCGCGCTCGTGACGGCCGCGGCAGTACCCGCCCGCGCCGATCCGGCCACCGACGCCCGCGCCGCGGCACCACCGGACGTGACGGTCGCGTTCGCCGTGTACGACCGCGACTCCGGGCGCTCCACCCTGCGGTTCAACGAGCACCAGCGGATCCGGTCGGCCTCGATCGTGAAGATCCTGATCGCGCTGGACTACTTCGAGACCAACGGCGCGGGCACACCGATCCCGGAAGCCGACCTCGCCCTGCTGGTGCCGATGCTGCGGTCCAGCGACGACGACGCGGCCAGCGAGCTGTGGGTGCGGCTCGGCTGGGAGAAGATCGTGGAACGCGCCGTCGTGCGGCTCGGGCTGCGCGACACCGCTCCTCCGGTGAACGTCGGATTCTGGGGCTACACCGCCCTCAGCGCCGCCGACGTCATCACGATCTACCGGCACGTGCTGGAGGACGCCCCCGCACCGGTCCGCGACTTCGTGATGGGCAACCTCCACCAGGCCACCACGTGCGCGACCGACGGGTTCGACCAGTCGTTCGGCATCCCGTCCGCCGTGCCCGGCCGGGTGGCGTTCAAACAGGGCTGGTCGCGGTTCGGCGACGTGCCGCCGCGCCCGTGCGTGGAGCCGAAGCCGCGCCGGGACCTCGGCGCGTCGAAGGACGGCCCGGAGCGCGCCGACGTCCCGGACCTCATCCGGCCCGCGATGCACACCACCGGCACGTACGGCCGCAAGATCATGGCCGTGCTGACGCTGGAGCCCGAGGGCACCACGTGGGACGAGTCCGCACACCGCATCACGGCCCTGACCAGGGCCGTCTACCTGGCTGACCGGATCATCGGCGGCTGAGCGCTGTGACCGGCGGCACGGGCGGGAATGTTCCCGCCCGTGCCCGCCGTTGGCCGTTGCATGAGCCGACTCCGCGACGTGCCGCTGTCCGTCCTCGACCTGGCCACGATCGGCAGCGGGTCGAACGCGACAGCGGCGCTGCGGGACACCACGGAACTCGCCCGGCACGTCGAGGGCCTGGGCTACCACCGGTTCTGGCTCGCCGAGCACCACGGGATGCCGGGCATCGCCAGCTCCGCGCCCGCCGTCCTGATCGGCCACGTCGCCGCCGCCACGGCCAGGCTCCGCGTCGGCTCCGGCGGCGTGATGCTGCCGAACCACGCGCCGCTCGTCGTCGCCGAGCAGTTCGGCACGCTGGCCGCGCTGCACCCCGACCGCATCGACCTCGGCATCGGGCGCGCGCCCGGCACGGACCAGAAGACCGCCCGCGCGCTGCGCCGGTCCACGGGAACGCTGTCGGCCGAGGACTTCCCGCAGCAGCTCACCGAGCTGATGGGCTACTTCGACGGGACCGAGGCCGTCACCGCGGTGCCCAGCCCCGGAACCAGGCCGCCGGTGTGGCTGCTGGGCTCCAGCGGCTACAGCGCCCAGGTCGCGGGCCTGCTCGGCCTGCCCTTCGCGTTCGCCCACCACTTCAGCGCGGAGAACACGCTGCCCGCGCTCGCGCTGTACCGGCAGAACTTCCGGCCGTCCGCGGTGCTGAGCGAGCCGTACGCGATGGTGTGCGCCGCCGTGATCGCGGCCGACACCACCGAGCACGCCCGGTGGATCGCCGGCCCCTCCGGCCTGGCGTTCCTGCGCCTGCGCGGCGGCAACCCCGGTCTGTTCCCCTCCCCGGAGGAGGCGGCCGAGCACCCGTACAGCGACGTCGAGCGGATGTTCATCGAGGACAGGGCGTCGTCGATGATCATCGGTGACCCCGCGACCGTCGACGCCGAGCTGGCCGAGCTGCTCGACGACACGCGGGCCGACGAGCTGATGGTCTCGACGATGGTGCACTCCAACGCCGACCGGATGAGGTCGTACGAGCTGGTCGCCGAGCTGGCGGGCCGCTCGGTCAGCGTGTGATCAACTAACCCGAACGGGTGAATCGGAGGAGGGGCTGTAGCACCTGCCGAGCACCGCGCGATGTCGTAGTTGAGCGCGCACGCCCCCCGACGCGCTCAACTACCGCCGGGCCTTCGGGCCCGGAGTGCAGCACGAAAGATCGGCCGCCGCCGCGATCGGCGTGGGTGGTGCCCCTGTGGTGCCGCCCACGCCGTCGGCCGCTGGTCATCACGGCTTGGCCACATCCCGGCACCAGGTGCGAATCAAGCACCCAAATCGCCCCCGCTCCTCCCAAAACACCGTCATGGTGGTGGCAGTCGCAGTCGCGCCCACCGCCAGGGCGGAAAGGGGAGTTCGTGAAGTTCGCCAAACTGGCCGTCGGCATCTGCCTGACCCTGGCCGTGGCGGGATGTGCGGACGCCCCCGATCTCGTCAGCGCACCCGTGGCCCAAGCCGGTGAAGCCCCGTCCGTCCGCAAGGGCGGCGTGGCCGAAGCCTCCCCGCACACCGCCTTCGGCGCCCAGCACGTGTGGACGACCGGCCTGTCGATCACGATCGCCCAGCCGAAGTCGCTCCAGCCCAGCTCCACGGCGTTCCCGCAGGCGCCCCGCATGGCCGTGTTCAGCGTGACGATCACCAACGGCAGCAAGACCGAGTACCGCCCCACCCAGCTGTCGATCCGCGCGCTCAGCAACGGCCGGTCCGCCCAGGAGGTGATCGACTCGGTGCAGGGGCTCAACGGCATCGCCACCGCGGTGCGCGAACTCCCGCCGGGCCGCGACACCACGTTCACCCTGGCGTTCGTGGCGCCCGAGGAGCCCGTGCTCATGCGGCTGGTCGTGGAACCGAACGGGGCGGGCCAGGAACCCAGCGCCACCTTCGAGGGCCAGGCCTGAGTACCGTCTCGTGACATGAGCGAGCAGAAGCGCCTCTCCCCCGGCGACCAGGCGCCGGCGTTCACCCTCCCCGACAGCGGGGGCAAGCCGGTCTCCCTGTCGGACTACCTGGGCCGGTCCGTCGTCGTCTACTTCTACCCGGCGGCGAGCACGCCCGGCTGCACCAAGCAGGCGTGCGACTTCCGCGACAGCCTCGGCGTGCTCGGCGAGTCCGGCTACGACGTCGTCGGCGTCTCCCCCGACAAGCCGGAGAAGCTGGCCGAGTTCGCCGCGGCCGAGGGACTGAACTTCCCGCTGCTGTCCGATGTGGACCGGTCGGTCCTGGCGGAGTGGGGCGCGTACGGCGAGAAGCAGAACTACGGCAGGACCGTGGTCGGCGTGATCCGCTCGACGTTCCTCGTGGACGCCGAGGGCAAGATCGCGAAGGCGATGTACAACGTCCGCGCCACCGGCCACGTGGCCAAGCTGCTGCGCGAGCTGCCCGCCTGATCACCCGTCCGCGGGATTCCGGGCACCAGGTCGGCGACCAGCGGGAGCCGGTGCCCGCGGCGGGCCTGGCCGTCCAGGACGGCCAGGTCGAGACGCCGGTCGGCCACGCGGACACCGGGCCCCGACGAGCTGGGCCCGGTGTCCGCGTCGAGCACGACTAGGCCAGTGCCCTCAGGTTCGGCAGCAGCAGGCGGAGCGCGCGACCGCGGTGGGACAGCGCGTCCTTCTCCTCCGCGCTCAGCTCGGCGGAGGTGACCTCGTGCCCCTCGGGCACGAAGATCGGGTCGTAGCCGAAGCCGTTGGCGCCCCTCATCGAGCGCGTGATGGTGCCGCGCCACTCGCCGCGGACCACCGTCGACTCGCCGTCGGGCACCACCAGGGCCGCCGCGCACACGAACCCGCCGCCGCGGCGGTCGTCCGGGACGTCGCCCAGCTGCGCCAGGACGAGGTCCACGTTGGCCTGGTCGTCGCCGTGCCTGCCGGACCAGCGGGCCGACAGCACGCCCGGCATGCCGTTCAGGGCGTCGATCGCGATGCCCGAGTCGTCGGCCACCGACGGCAGGCCCGTCGCGGCGGCGGCGTCGCGGGCCTTCGCCAGCGCGTTGCCCTCGAACGTCGGGTCGGTCTCCGGGGCCTCCGGGAAGGACGGCACGTCGTCCAGGCCGATGACCTCGATGCCCTCCAGGCCCTCGGCTGCCAGGATGCGGCGGAGTTCGCCGAGCTTCTTCGCGTTGCGGGACGCCAGCAGCAGCTTGGTCATGAGCGGGACTTCTTCGGCTTCGGCTCCGGCAGCACGCCGGGGTACGGGAGGGCCAGCGCCTCGGCCTGGAGGCGGTTCAGCTCGGCGCAGCCCTCCAGGGCGAAGTCGAGCATCTTGTCCAGGGTGGACCGGGCGAAGGTGGCGCCCTCACCGGTGCCCTGGACCTCGATCAGCGTCCCGGCGTCGGTGGCGACGACGTTCATGTCGACCTCCGCGCGCGAGTCCTCCTCGTACGGGAGGTCGAGGCGGACGCGGCCGTCGACGACACCCACCGAGACGGCGGACACGGCGCACGCCAACGGCTTCGGGTCGGCCAGCCTGCCCGCCGCGCCCAGCCACGTGATCGCGTCGGCCAGCGCGACGTAGCCGCCGGTCACGGCCGCGGTGCGGGTGCCGCCGTCGGCCTGGATGACGTCGCAGTCGATGACGATGGTGTTCTCGCCCAGCGCGGCCAGGTCGATGCACGCCCTCAGCGAGCGGCCGATCAGCCTGCTGATCTCGTGGGTCCGGCCGCCGATCCTGCCCTTCACGGCCTCCCGGTCGCTGCGGGTGTGGGTCGCGGAGGGGAGCATCGCGTACTCGGCCGTCACCCAGCCGAGCCCGGACCCCGCCCGCCACCTCGGGACGCCCTCGGTCACGCTCGCGGCGCACAGCACCCTGGTGTTGCCGAACTCCACCAGCACCGACCCCGCGGGCCACTGCTGGTAGCCGCGGGTGATCCGGATGTCGCGCAGCACGTCGTCGTTCCTGCCATCGGTCCTCAGCACGTCCCTACCCTAAGGTGCTCGCCAGGTGAACCGGGGGACGGCCCACCGGCGTAGGGAGAGGCATGGCACTCGCAGACGACCTGTGGACGATCGTAGGTATCCCGGCGCACCCGCTGCTGGTCCACGCGGTGGTGGTGCTGCTGCCGCTCGCGGCGGTGTGCGCGACCGCGCTGGCGGTCCGGCCCGCCTGGCGGCCGAAGTACGCGTGGCCGGTGCTGGGCCTGACCCTGGTGGGCGTCGGATCCGTGCCCCTGGCCCAGAAGGCCGGTGAACAGCTCGAAGCCCGCCTGGCGGGCCTGGAGAACCCGCTGATCCAGCGGCACGCCGACCTGGGCAACGACCTGCTGCCGTTCGCACTGGGCTTCGGCCTCGCGGTCGTGCTGCTGGTGGTCGCGGGCCGCCTGGCCGACCGGGAGCGCGCGGCGGCGGTCGAGAGCCCGGAGATCCCGAGGACGTGGCGGCGGATCGCGGTCGTCATGGCCGTCCTCGTCGTGTGCACGGGTGTGGCCAGCACCGTGCAGACCGTGCGGATCGGCCACAGCGGAGCGACGGCCGTGTGGGACGGGGTGGGCGTCAACTAGGGCGGCTCGCGGTCACCAGCGCGGTGAACTGCGAGATTTCGCCGACCCGCTGGCCGGACGACCACGTCGTGAACGTCCTCGGCTTCCGCGAAGCGGTCGACTCGGTGCGGACCGTGCTCCTGCCCGGCGACGTCCCCGTCAAGGTGCCGTCGACACCGGCACTCGTGCTCTTGAGGCTCTTCGCTCGGCAGGACCGCCATCACGACGACACCCGCGCCGCGCTCGACCTGAGGACGATGACCGAGTGGTACTCGTCCGAGGAGTACCTGGACCAGCTCCACGGCGAGCACCTCGCCGCTGTGCGAGCCGCGTGCCGAGGTGTCCACGACAGCGACCGGTCGCGACCCGAGCAAGGGAAACGGCTCGACCCGGCGGACGTCAGCCGGGCAGGGTGAGCGGGGTCGTCGCCGACGCCTTCAGGGTTCGGGTGACGGTGCACAGCTGCTCCACGGCCCGGCGCACGACCACCTCCAGCGCCGCGCGCTGGGCCTCGTCCAACCCGGACAGGTCGTAGCCGAGCGACACCGGCACCGTCGTCAGCTCGTGGGCGCCCTCGACGCTCACGTGCTCGGCGTGCGCGGTGAACTCCCCGACCCGCCGCGTGAGCGCGGTTTCGGCCGTCACGGCCACGCACCCGGCCGCCGCGGCGAGCAGCAGCTCGACCGGGCTGAACGAGCCGTCCTGGTCCTTGCGGCCGATCCGGACCTCGGCGCCCCGGCCGTTGGACGCGACGAAGACGTGCTGGCCTTCTCGGCGGACCTCGACGTTCGACACCCCGTGAAACTAGCCGATCCCCCGCCGCACCCGTACCGGCGCGGCGGGGGATCGACCGGATCGGCTAGTCGATCCGGTCGGCGGTGGCCTTCGCCAGCCGCCGCACGTACTCGATGTCGCCGCACCCGTCGGAGATCCGCTCCTGCCGCTCCTCCAGGAAGTCCTTCCCCAGTTCCTCGCGGCGCTCGTCGGCGACCTCGGTGCGGGCGTCGTTGAGGATGGTCCGCTCCTCCTCGTCGACGTGGTGGTTGAGCGCTTCGACCAGCTCTTCGAGCTTGTCCTCCCACTCCTCCGACTCCGTGTCGGAGATCTCCATCAGCGCGAGCAGCGCCTGGTGGCCCTCCGCGTGCTCCTCGGCGCCGTGGTCGACCTCGTCGCTGTCGACCTCCTTGTACCGCTTGAGCGCCGGGTAGACCTTCGACTCCTCGGCTTCGGCGTGGGCTACGAGCAGTTCCGCGAGCTCCCCGAGGAGCGCGGTGCGGTCCGAGGTGCGGTCGCGCAGGTCGCGGAACAGCTCCTCGAACCGGCGGTGGTCGGCCAGGATCAGCTCGACGACGTCGGTGGGCATCTTCGTCCTCCAAGTGGTGGGTAGCAGCGGATACCCACCCGCACGGCTAGCCAATCCGGTAGCTGGTGCCCTGCCTGGCGAGTTCGACGGGCCCGGTGAACGCGGCCCGCGCCTCGGCGAGCAGCGGCACGGGGTCCTCCCACGGCGCGATGTGCGTGAGGATCAGCATCCCGACGCCCGCGGTGGTCGCCACGGCCCCCACACCGCAGCCCGCTTCGGCCAGCAGCACGTCGGCGCCCGACGCGAGTTCCGCCGACGAGCCGTAGACCAGCGACGCCTCGTCGGTGGCGATCCGGATGCCGAAGACCGACCCGGTCCGCACGACGCTGATCTCGAACGGCCCCCGGCGGATCGTGCCCTCCACGAGCAGCTGGAAGTCGTACACGTCGGACAGGTCGGTGGTCGCGAGTTCCTCGTCGTTCTCCGCGTACGCCCTGGCGAACCGGTCCGGCGCCCCGCTCGGCGCGTGCACCTCCAGCTTCCGCGCGGTCGTGTCGTACGGCGGGTCGGAGTGGTAGCGGCGCAGCACGGTCAGCGCGGTGAGGTCGCTGCAGTGGTCGGGCAGCAACCGGGTGAGGACGAGCGCGTCGATGGCGAACGGGTCGCACCGGGTCTGCAACGCGGCGAGCACACCGCTGCCGAAGTCCATCACGAGGCGGAAGCCGTCGGCCTCCACGAGGTAGCCGGACGCTGCGGCGTCCGGGCCCGGGGAGCGGCCTGAGCAGCCGAGGATCGTCAAGAGCACGCGTGCGAGCGTCGCACGTCACCCCAGGGCGTGAAACGCGGAAACACCCAGTTGGGGTAGGAACCGGCGGGCCAACCTGGTGAACGTCGCCAGGTCGCCGGTGCAGCTGAACCGCTGATCGGGTTCGCCCTCCCGGAACTGGTCGCGCTCGTTCAGGACGCGCATGACGTCCTTGACCGTCTCCTCCGCGCTGGACACCAGCGTCACCTCGTCGCCCATGACGATCTGGAGGACGCCGGTCAGCAGCGGGTAGTGCGTGCAGCCGAGGACGACGGTGTCCACGTCGGCCTGCTGCAACGGCTCCAGGTACGCCTGCGCGAGCCCGAGCACCTGCCGGCCCGACGTGATGCCCCGTTCCACGAAGTCGACGAACCTCGGGCACGCCACCGCCGTGACCTCGACACCGCGGGCGGCGGCGAACGAGTCCTGGTACGCGCCGGAGGTGATCGTGCTGGCGGTGCCGATCACGCCGATGCGGCCGGTGCGGGTGGTGGCGACCGCGCGCCGCACGGCCGGGACGATCACCTCGACCACGGGCACGTCGTAGCGCTCGCGGGCGTCCCGCAGGCAGGCGGCGGACGCGGTGTTGCAGGCCATCACGATCATCTTGGCGCCGTCGGCCACGAGCCGGTCGGCCAGTGCCAGCGCGTGCTTGCGGACGTCGGCGATCGGCAGCGGCCCGTACGGGCTGTTCGCGGTGTCGCCGACGTACCGGATCCGCTCGGCGGGCAGCTGGTCCATGATCGCCCGAGCGACGGTGAGACCACCGCCGCCGGAGTCGAAGATGCCGATCGGGGCGTCCGCGGAAGTCACATCGGCAGACTAGCCGGGCCTGGCGTCGCCACCCGGCGGGCGTCCCTGGCCACTCCCCACGCCGCCAGCACCCCGCCGACGGCGCCGAACAGGTGGCCCTCCCAGGACACGCCGGGCTGGCCGGGCAGCACTCCCCAGAGCGCCCAGCCGTACGCGACGAACACCAGCACGGCCACCACGATCTGCCACGGGGCGCGCGCGAAGATGCCGCGCACGAGCAGGAACGAGAGGTAGCCGAAGATCAACCCGGAGGCGCCGATGTGGCTGGCCGGCGACCCGACGAGCCAGATCCCCAGCCCGCTGGCCAACCAGATGACGGCCGTGACCTGCGCGAACTGCTTGAGACCACCCGAGGTGGCGAGGAAACCGAGCACCAGCAGCGGCACGGCGTTGCCGGTCAGGTGGCTCCACCCGGCGTGCAGCAGCGGGTACCAGATCAGGTTGTCCCACTCGCCGAACTCGCGCGGGATCACCCCGTCGTCGTCGAGCGAGTGGCCGAGCGCGGTGTCGACGCCCTCGATCACGAAGAGGAGGGCGACGAACCCCACGACGACGGCCGCGGACAGCAGCGGCTTCGGCGGGACGATCCGCTTGGAGAGCTGCTTCGGCGCCTGCACCTGGGTCGGGTCCACAGGTCCAGGTTACGTGCGGGAACGCGAAAACGGGGCGGTCGCCCGACCCGCCGCCTAAGGTGGTCCCGTGTCGATCGAAGTAGCGGTGCGCATCCAGGCCGAACTGGGCGAAGGACCAACCTGGGACCGGTCCAGCTCCACCCTCGTGTGGGTGGACGTACTGGCCAGCGAGGTGCACCGGTACGCACCCGCCAGGAACGACGACGCGGTGCTGTCGGTGCCCCAGCACGTGGGCGCGGCGAAACCCCGCTCGATGGGCGGCCTCGTGCTGAACCTGCGCGACGGCATCGCCCTGGTCGACCGCGACGGCGGCAAGACGTGGCTCGTCTACTGGGCGAGGGACGGCGTGCGCGGCAACGACGCGGCGGTGGACCCGGCGGGCAGGCTGTGGGCGGGCACCATGCGCTACGACGCGGAGCAGGGCGGCGGCTGGCTGGCCAGGGTGGAACCGACGGGCGCGGCCAAGGTCGTGCTGGACAAGGTCACCATCAGCAACGGCATCGGCTGGAGCCCCGACCACAAGCGCATGTACTACATCGACACGCCGGAGAACAGGATCGACGTGCTCGACTACGACGTCGACACCGGCGAAGCCACCAACAGACGCCCGCTGTGCCAGGTGGAGAACACGAACGGCAGCCCGGACGGCCTCACCGTGGACGCCGACGGCTGCGTCTGGGTAGCGCTCTGGGGCGGCTCGGCAGTACGCCGCTACACCCCAGCAGGCGAACTAGACCAAGAGATCGCCCTACCGGTGACCCAACCGACCGCCTGCTGCTTCGGCGGCGACGACCTGACGGACCTCTACATCACCACAGCCAGGACCGGCCTGGACGAACCGACGCTGACAGCCCAACCACTATCGGGCTCAGTACTGGTACTACCAGGAATAGGAACAGGCCTACCCTCATCCGCCTTCGCGGGCTGAGCAAAACAAAAACAAAACCCACGACACAGGCGACGCACGGCTTTCCCCGAACCAGGGCCGATTTCACTCGGGGGATTCGACCCTTACCCTGGTAGATCGGGCAGGTTGGCACCACCTGCCCTTGGCCCGATCACAGGGTCACATCGAGGGGTCCCCGAGTCACATCGGCCACCCCGCTGGAACCGGCAGCCACCCGATCGGCTGGAAGTCGCAGCCGACTCACACCTCATAAACAGCATCCTGCTCCACCAGCAACGCCCGCCCTGGAAAAACCCGCTCGGCATCAGCCAGGACCCCCAACCGATCCGACCACGGCAGCACGTGGGTCAGCAGCAACCGCCCCACCCCGGCCTCCACGGCCACCCCGGCCGCCTCCACCCCGCTCATGTGCAGGTTGTCCGGACGCCCCCCTCGGTCCTGCCAAGCGGTGTCGGCCATCAACACGTCCGCCCCCCGAGCCAATTCCACCAACTCGGGGCACACGGCCGTGTCCCCGGAGAAGACCAACGACCGCCCGCCCACCTCGAACCGGAACCCGTAGGCCTCGCAGATGTGCCTCATCTGCGCCACGGTCACGGTGCAGGGCCCGAGTTGAAAAGTGCCGGGCCGCAATGCCGAGAATTCGAAAACGTCTTCCAGCGACTCCGGTTCGGAGCGGCTGGCGGCGTGCGCGTTGGCCAACCGCACCGACGCCCCCGACGGCGCGTGCACCGGCAACTTCCGCTCACGCGGGTCGTACGGCGGGCGGGGGTGGTGTCTTCGGAACGTCGTGAGTGCGGCGAAGTCCGCGCAGTGGTCGAGGTGCAGGTGCGACAGCAGCACCGCGTCCACGTCGAACGGCGAGCAATGCGTCTGCAACTTCCCGAACGTGCCCGCGCCGAGGTCCACGACCATGCGGAAACCGTCCGCATCGACGAGGTAACCCGACGTGGGCAGGTCAGGACCGGGCACGCTGCCCGAACAGCCGAGCACCGTGATCTTCACCGAAGGAGGATAACCGGATCCCATTCTCACCCGAAGGGGCGAACCGCGAGCGAGTCCGCCCTTGTGCAGAAAGCCCCAAGATCATTCGAAGTACGCTTTCCCGAGCAGTCCGATGGTGCCGGGGGCATCACTCCGACGAAGGCCGGGAGGCTCGGTGTCCATCGAGATCGAACGCAAGTTCCTCCTCCACCCGGTCCACGACCGGTCGACGCTGCCGTCGGACAGCCGGACGGTCGACCTGGAGCAGATCTACCTCCTGGTGTCGGAGGTCGAGGAGAAGCGCATCCGCCGGACGTCGGGCGCCGGTGTCACGACCTACGCGTTCGCCCACCTCGTCCCGCTCGGCCGGGGCGTCCGGCGGGTCGACGAGCACGTGATCGACGACGTGGAGTACCGCCGCCTCTCCCGGCTGTCGGACACGAGCAGGCACCCGGTCCGCAAGACGCGCACCTGCTTCTCGTGGGGG
The DNA here is from genome assembly GCF_057122925.1 of Umezawaea sp. Lineage (NCBI taxonomy): Bacteria > Bacillati > Actinomycetota > Actinomycetes > Pseudonocardiales > Pseudonocardiaceae > Umezawaea > Umezawaea sp. The sequence continues at coordinate 49,041 of NZ_DBNGPQ010000177.1, forward strand.
GACCTCGTGGTCGAACTGGACCACATAGCCCGACCGGCGACGCGGGAGTGCTGGGTGGCCGAGGTCCAGGTCGACCACGAGGAGCGGGAGGTCGTGCTGCCCGACTTCCTCCGGGTGGACCGCGAGGTGACCGGGGAACCGGCCTACTCGAACGCGAACATCGCGCTGGGATGACGCCGTGGACATCCGGAACTCCGCGCACGAGATCGCCCGGTTGATCGGCCACCACCGCCGGGGCCGCGAACCGGCGCTGGCGCAGTGCCTCGACCACATCCTGCGGCCGCGGTTCCTGCACCCGACGTTCACCTCGCTCGCCGACGAGCGCGGGGCGCTGCTGGACCGGGTGGCGCGGAACTCCTACCTCCACCCGAACGGCTTCCTCAAGATCGTGCTCATGTCGGAGCCCACGTTCCAGCTTCGGTTGCACGTGTGGCGGCCGGGGCTGACCGGTGAGCCGGTCGTCGAGAACGTGCACAGCCACCGGTGGGACTTCGCGTCGCGGCTCCTGCTCGGCGGGTACCGCTTCCAGGAGTTCGTGGTCGACGAGGCCGGTGAGCGGTTCCACTCCTACCGGTACCTGGGGCACGACGGCCAGGACAGCTACGGGCTGCGGTCCACCGGTGAGGCGGGGTTGCGGTGCACGTTCAACGCCTTCTTCCCCTCCGGCAGCGGGTACCTGCTCACCTCCGACGTGCTCCACCGGGTCGTCAGCGCGCCCGGCGACACGACCGTCTCCCTGGTGCTCCAAGGTCCGCACCAGCCGTCGACGGTGGTCGAGGTGTACGCCGAGCACGCGCTGAAGTCCGGTGACGAGGTCGAGCTGACCCGGCTGTCCAGGGACGCGGTGGCCGAGGAGATCCGCGGCGTGCTGGCGCTGGTCGGCTGAGACGACGGGGTGACGGGTGTTCGCACGGGCGGAAGCGGAGGACCGGCGTCGGTCGAGGACCGAGGCGCGGCAGGTCGACGGTCACCAGGTGGACGTCGTCCTGCTGGTGCGCGAGGGTCCGCGGTTCGTCCTGCGCGCGAGCGGGAACTCGTTGGCCCCGCTGCGGTTCACCCTGGCGGTCGACGAGCCGCAGGGCCTGAGCGACGCGGTCGAGCGCGCGGTCCACGCCGTCCTGCGGCTGGAGGCGGAGTTCCTCGGTGTGCTCGCCTACGTCGGACGTCCTAACGGGAACCGGCTGCTGGTCGCCGCGGTCGTGCGGAACGACGACCCCGACCTCGCGGTGGACCGCTCGCTGCGGCTCGTGGCCCCCGCCGAGATCCGCAGCAGGCGCCGCGACGTCGAGGACGCCGAACACCTGGAGGCCGCTCAGCAACTCCTCACCGCGACGCGCCTGGCGCCCGACCTGCACTCGGCCGTCCGGCGGGCCGTGGACGCGTCGATCGCGCACCTGGACGACCACCTGTCGGTGGAGGGTGACCTCTGGGGGTGGAACCAGTACCAGGTCAGCAGCGACCTCGGCACCCTGTCGACGGGAGAGGCGCTGATGGCCCACGTGCACGCGGGGGTGCGCGGCGAGTACGTGGACCGGCCCGCGGAAACCCTGGAGGCGCACCAGAACCCCGACGGCGGCTGGCAGGTCCGGCGGTCGCTGGTCGTGGCCCCCAGCGCGCTGTCGATCACCGAGAGCACGTGCTCGTGCCTGTTGGCGCTCGCCGCGACCGGGAGGTCGAGCGGCAACGAGGCCGCGCGGCGGGGGCTCCAGTGGTTGGAGGAGCAGCAGAAGCCGGACAGCGGCTGGTCGTCGTCCGCGCAGGACCCGGACGCGGCGGTGTTCCCGACCACGACGGCGGTGCGAGCGCTCGCCGCCTTCGGCCGCACCGGCCCCGCGGCGCGCGGGGTGGCGTGGTTGCGGGCCGCGCAGTGCCCGGACGGCGGTTGGGGAACGCACGCGCGGGCCGTCGAACGCGGCCAGTCCTCCGCGCCCGCGTACACCGCGTACGCGGTCGTCGCGCTGCTCGCGGCGGGCGTGCCGCCGACCGACCAGGCCATCACCAGGGGGTGCGACTA
>NZ_DBNGPQ010000178.1:0-15103 GCF_057122925.1 Umezawaea sp.
CGTGCGGGGTGGCCATCGAGGTGCCGGACATGGACACGTAGCCGTCGGCCACGGGGGTGCCGATCACACCGGTGGAGGATTTGGCCGCGACGATGTCCACGCCGGGGGCGGTGACGTCGGGTTTGACGGCGCTGTCGCCGACCCTGGGCCCGCGGCTGGAGAACGACGCGATCCCGTCGGAGCGGTCGACCGCCCCGACGGTGAGGGCGGCGTCCGCGCTACCGGGCGAGCCGACGGTCTCCGGGCGGCCCGAGTTCCCCGCCGCGACGACGAAGAGCGTGCCGTGCCGGGCGGAGAGCGTGTTGACGGCTTCTTCGAGCGGGTCGATCTCCGGGCTGTCACCGCCGCCCAGGCTGAGGTTCACGATGTCGGCGCCCTGCTCGGCCGCCCACGTCATGCCGCCGAGGATCCACGACTCGGCGCACCCGCCGCCCACGCACACCTTGCCGTCGAGGATGCGCGAGTCCGGCGCCACGCCGCGGTACTTCTCGCCCGCGCTGGCGATGGTGGCCGCGACGTGCGTGCCGTGGCCGACCAGGTCCTGGTTGTCGGCGTCCTCGGTGAAGTTCTTCTCGGCGAGTTCCCGGCCCTTGAGGTCGGGGTGTTCGGCGTCGACGCCGGTGTCCAGCACGGCGACCTTCACCCCCGTGCCGGTGTACCCGGCCCGCCACGCCTCGGGCGCGCCGATCTGCGCCGCGCTGCGGTCCAGGCTCGGCTGCCGCAGGCCGTCGAGCCTGATCTTGCTGTAGGAGTCGTCGGCGAGGAGGGTCCGCCACGTGTCCGCGGCCCGCGCCTTGGCGGTGCGGGCCGCGAACGACCGCACCGCCGGCAGCGCGGCGGTGATGGTCGTCCCGACCGGGGCGCCCGTCGCCCGAAGGTCCGCACCGGTCGTGAGGATGAGCGGCACGGAGTCGCGGTGGGCGTCGTCGTAGCGCGACTCGATCAGCTCGGTGACGTCGAACAGCCGCTTGTCCACCCGGCCCGACGCCACCGCCCGCCGCGCGTCGGCGGGGACGACGTGGACGTGCCCCTGCTCGGTGGACGTGGTGAAGACGACCGCGTCCCGGCCCGCCGCCGGGACGACCGAGCCTCCTCCGGTCCCGTCGAGCACCACGCGGTCACCCGTGATCAGCGTGACGGAGCCCGCTCTCCCCGCGGGGAACCCCGTCGGCGACGGCTCCTCGGCCGCCGACGCGCCCGCCGGTCCGGCCACGAGCCCGACCGCGAGCGCGGCGACTCCCAGCAGAGCGCCGTGTCGTCGTGTTGATCGCAACAGCCACCTCCCGGTTCGGTGAATCCGTGCGGGAACGCACGACCGGGGCGCCGATCGGCCGGTGGCGGCGGTGTACCGAAAGTGACGAGAGATCCCGGTACTTCTGAACATATCGACGTCCGGGAGGCGTGCCTTCCGCACGACGGGCGAAGTTTCCGCCTCACCTTGTGTGACGATCCGTGAGCAGGGTGGGCGTGAGCAGGGGAGTGGCAGAGGTGTGCCACGGCCGTCGCGTATCAACTCGTGGCGACCACGCGGACCGGGGCTGTCAGGCCTGGTTCCTGCGCCACCAGCGCTTCGGCTTCACCGGGGGCAGGGCTCCGCGGGCCCGCGCCCAGTCCGTGAAGGCCGCCGCGTCCTCCCGCGCCCTGCTGCCCGACGTCCTCGGGTGGGACAGGGCGTACTCGTCGAACAGCGGGCGGAAGCGGTCGGCCAGCTCGTCGACGGCGTCGGGCGCCAGCACCGCCACGACGCCGCGCCGCTTCGCCAGCAGCGACCGGGCCTCCACGCGCAGCAGGCGCTCGTCGAACCCGGTGGGGGAGGGGCCGCCCGCCAGCAGCGCGGTCAGCAGCTCCGACTGGGCCTCGGCGAGCCGCTCCCGCGCCCCGTCGGTCATCCGTGCCCCGCCAGCACCGCGCGGATCGCCGCCATCTCGGCCGCCAGCTCGCTGTCGGACGGGTAGTTGTCGTCGCGCTCCAGCAGCACGCCCGGCGGGTCGACGCGCGACCGCAGCTCGCCCAGCAGGTCCAGCACCTCGGGGTGCACGGCGTGGGCGTGGGTGTCGTGGTAGACGCCGTCGGTCTCCACCCCGCCCGCCACGTGCACGTAGGCCAGGCGCTCCAGCGGGATCTCGTCCAGGAACCGGTTCGGGTCCGTGCCGAGGTTGCGGGCGTTCGCGTGCAGGTTGGCCACGTCGATGAGCAGGAAGCAGTCCGTGCGCTCCACCAGCTCCGCCAGGAACTGCCCCTCGGTCAGCTCGCCGTCCGGCCACTCCAGGAGCGCGGCGATGTTCTCCAGCGCCAGCGGCACCGGGAGGTTCGCCTGCGCCGTCCGCACGTTGGCCACCAGCACGTCCAGCGCGTCACGGGTGCGCGGCACCGGCATCAGGTGCCCGGAGTCGAGCCCGCCCGCCCGGACGAAGCACACGTGGTCGCTCACCAGCGGCGCGCCCAGCGCCTCCGCGACCGCGCCCAGGTGCTCGACCCGGTGCGCGTCGACGGGGTCCGCGCTGCCCAGCGACAGCGACACCGCGTGCGGCAGCACCGGCACGCCCCGTTCGCGCAGCAGCACGATCGACTCCGGCAGGTGCTCGACGTGCAGGTTCTCCGCGACCACCTCGACGAAGTCGACGTCGGGCAGCCGTTCCACGGTCAGGTCGATCTCCGCGCGCCAGCCGATGCCGACGCCGAGCCTGTCGACGGCCCCCATCAGTCCCCACCCCCGCCGCCACCGCACGACGAGCCGCCGCACGACGACGACGAGCCGCTGTCGCTGCTGGACCCGCAGCTGCTGTTCGACCCGCAGCCGCTGGAACAGCTGGAGCAGCTGCTCGCGGACGTCGAGCCGTCGTTGGACCGCCTGCCGGGCTTGCCCCTGCGCAGCGTCGCCCCCGCGCTCGGCGCGATCCCGAGCATCTCCCACACGCGGTGCGTGTTCGGGAAATTCCCGATGCGCCCCGCCAGGCCGTGCTGGGCGACGATGCCGACCCGGTCGTTCGACATGACCGTGACCGCGTTCACCTCCCGACGGCCCGCCCGGCGGACCGGGCGGCGCATCCGGTTGGTGGACCACCGGACGGCCAGCGCGAGCACGACCAGCACGATCGCGATGCCGACGTTCAGGTCCGCCACGCCCACGGCCACGACGGCACCGACCCCGACGAGGGTCGCGATGAAGCTGACCAGCCCCCACGCCCTGCGGCGACCGGGGGAGACCAGGAAGCCCCGGTCGACCAGGTGCTGCTTCACCGCGTCCAGCGCGCCGCTGCCCGCCGTCGCCTTGATGAGGGAGCCCAGCGCGCGTCCGCCGCGGGCGGCGCCCAGCGCGTACGCCTCCAGCGGCGTCGCGGCGCCGTGCGCGGTCGTGGACACCGCGCTCACCACCCCCTCGCGGGAGATCCGCAGGAGCCCGGCCTCCAGCAGGCGGACGATCGCGACCTCCGCGGCGCGGCCGGGCCCGCCGGACAGGTAGCCGAACTCCTCGACCGACATGCCCGATCTGCCCGTTGTTCTCGTTCCCGATGTCATGACCGCCGCCTTTCGCACCAAGCCGATGGCCATCCGACTCCGCGGCGGGCCCGTCAGTTCCGCTCCACGAGGCCAAGGCCACCACGGGCACGTCGTGTCGCCCGCGATGGCCTTGGCACCCCCCTTGTTCGGCTAGCTGCCGCCTCCCCCGCCGCAGCCGCCTCCCCCGCCGCAGCCGCTGCTCCCGCTACCGCAGCCGCTGCCGCTCGAACTCGAACAACTGCTCCCGCTCACCACGTACCCGCCGCTGCTCCCGCCGCTGGCCGCGGTGCCGTAGGACGGAGCCACCAGCGCCGTGCGCAGCGTCAGGTCGGGGTGCGCGGCGAGCCCGCCGAGGGCGACGAGCCCCACCGCGCCGCCCAGGCTCATGCCGACCGCGTCCCGCCGGTCGCTCGACCGGGCGGCCTCCAGTGCGCGGTCACCCTCGGCCGTGCGCTGGATCTTGCCCGAACGGGTGACCAGCACGGCCAGCACGCCCGTGATGACGAGCTGGAGCGTCAGCCAGCCCACCGGAGCGCCGATCGCGATGCCGTTGACCCAGCGCACGACCCCGATCACGAACAGCACCAGCATCGGCATGACCCCCACCCGCAGGGTCCGCTTCGCCGTGGCCGGGTCGACGAGCATCCCCGCGCCGCCGAGCCTGGTCGCGATCGACGCCACCGCCCCCGACTGCGCCACGGCGGGCACCAGCAGGTTCAGCGTGCGACGGCTGTAGCGCGCCGCGTCGGCCAGCACCGCGCGGTCGACCTCGTTGGTCGACGTGGCCTTGCCGATCAGCCCGACCGTGCCGCGCCGCGTCGAGCGCAGCGCCTCCGCCTCGATCAGCCTGGCGATGGACGCCTCCACCACGCGGCGGGGTCCGCCCGCGAGGTACGCCAGTTCATCGATGTCCAGGCCCCGTGCGGGCGCGCCTCCCCGGCCCGCCCGCATCCGGATCCGGACACCGATCGCGAACAGCGTTGAAACGCCCAACGCGACCCAGTAGATCTTCAGGAATTCCGGGCCCGAAAGCCCCCAAGGCTGCTCCACGGTCCACCCCCTGCCGCTCTCGGCGAAACTGGTCCGCCGATCGAGATGCAAGCGTGTGCTCTGCGACACACCCCGACAAGGGGCTTGAGCGAAATTTAGGCTTTTGCTGGGTAATGCTTAGGAGGACGACGATCCGTCGACTCCGCCAGAACCCTCGCCGTCCGTTCCCTTCAGCAAGAACATGCTTCCTCCCAGGTAGGAGACCGATCCGGACGACGTCACCCGATGACGTCATCCGGGGCAACCGCACCAGTCTGCTTCACCGCGAGCCGATTGTCGCCTGTTGCGCTGCGTACCGGGACGACTCCGGAGCGGTGCAATTCCGCATTAAGGCGCGGATTCGTCCACCAATCGCAAGCTGATGCTGTTGATGCAGTAGCGCTGATCGGTAGGAGTGTCGTAACCCTCCCCCTCGAAAACGTGTCCGAGGTGGCTGTGGCAGTTCGCGCACAGCACTTCCGTGCGCACCATGCCCATGGCGCGGTCCTCGCGCAGGATCACGCGGTCCGCCGCCAGGGGCGAGAAGAACGACGGCCAGCCGCAGTGCGAGTCGAACTTGGTCTCGCTGCGGAACAGCTCGGTGCCGCACGCGCGGCAGTCGTAGACCCCGACCGTCTTCGTGTCCGTGTACTCACCGACCCACGCGGGTTCGGTGCCGCCCTCGCGCAGCACGCGGTACTCGCTGGGGGTCAGGCTCTCCCGCCACTCCTGCTCCGAGCGGACGACCTTCGGCGTGGCGCCGACAACAGGTTCCATGCCACCACGCTAATGCGATCTCGGCCCGAGGGTGGATCGCAGGTGTCTTACGGAACAGTGATGACCGGGGTGGGTGATCCGGGGCGGGATCAGGCGAACAGGACGCCGATGATCTCGCCGAGCCCGAACCACACGCTGATCAGCACGCCGAGCAGGATCAGCGTGACCACCAGCACCGCGAAGAAGCGCTGTTCACCGCTGGCGCGGTTCGCCGAGTCGGCGAAGTCCGCGACGCCCGCGAGGTAGCCCTCGACGGTGTAGCCGGGGCGTTCGCGCTCCATCCGGTCCAGGTGCTCCGCGAAGGCCTTCGCCTCGGGATCCGCCGGGTCGAGCCCGATGAGGTCGTCGGAGAACCGCCTTGCAGGTCCTTCGTCCGGTCTTTCCGCGCCTGGAAAGGTGGCCATGCTTCGAGAATAGAGGGTCTTCAGCCCGCGAGGGCCAGGGCGGGCCGGACGGCGCCCACCTGGTGGCCGTGCCCGAGCACGGGAACGGTCGCCAGCCCCGCCAGCGCCGCCACGTCCACCCCGAGCAGCCGCAGCGCCTCGACGACGACCACGGCCCGCGCCCGGCTGGACCCGTCCGCGATCTTCAACGCCACCGCCGACCCGTCCGGGAGCCCGATCGCGTACACGCCCTCCGCACCGTCCTTGGCCAGCGCGCCCGGCAGCGCGCGCATCAGCTCGGTGACGTCGCGACCCGTGCCGCCGACCCACTCGGGGTGGCGGTTCATCGCGGAGGCGATCCGGTGCTCCGGCGTCCCGCCCGGCGCGCCCGCGATCGTGCCGAACGCGCGGGCCAGCCCGGTCAGGCTGATCCCGAACAGCGGCGCCCCGCACCCGTCGACCCCGATCGCGCCGACGGGTTCGCCCGCCAGTTCCTCGAGGGTGTTCCGCACCGCCACCTGGAGCGGGTGGTCGAGCGAGAGGTAGTCGTCGGTCGACCAGCCGTTGCGCACGCAGGTCAGCAGCATCGCGGCGTGCTTGCCCGAGCAGTTCATGTACTCCGGCGCCTTCCCGCGCCCCGCGGCCAGGTGCGCGGCCAGCGCCGCGTCGCCGATGGGCAGGTCGGGGGTGCACTGGAGGGCGGTGAAGTCCAGACCGGCCATCGCCAGGATCCGCCGGGTGCCCTCGACGTGGAAGTCCTCGCCGGAGTGGCTGGCGCAGGCCAGCGCGAGCAGCTCGCCGTCCAGGTCGAGGCCGTTGCGGAGCATCGCGAGGCCCTGCACCGGCTTGTTGGAGGAGCGCGGGAACGCCACGCGCTCCGGACGGCCCCTGCGGAGGACCTCGGCGCCCGTCGCGTCCAGCGCGACGACCGAGCCGTGGTGCACCGATTCCAGGAACTCGCCCCGCCAGACCTCGGCTACGACCTCGTGCACCACGCGTCCTCCTTTACACTGCCAACTGTCGACAGTTAACAACACGGTCGATTGGTTTCGCCAGGTTGGGAGACGCACGTGACACCACCGCTGCACCTGAGCCTCGCCGGGCAGACCGTTGACGTGCTGCGCGAGCTGGTGCTCACCGGGGAGATACCACCGGGGGAGCGGGTCAACGAGGTCGAGCTGGCGCAGCGGCTGGGGATCAGCCGGGGGCCGCTGCGGGAGGCGATCCGGCACCTGTCCAGCGAAGGGCTGCTGGTGCTGGTGCCGAACAAGGGGGCGCACGTGCCCCAGGCCGACGCCGACGACGTTCGGGCGCTGTTCGAGTTGAGGACCGCGCTGGAGTGCGCCGCCGCCGAGTTGGCCGCGAGTCGGCGGACTGACGCGGACGTGGCTCGGTTGCGGGAGGTGTGCGCCGAGTCGCGGCGGGACTACCAGGGCGGGGTGCGGTTCCCGTACCGGCTGGACCTGGCGTTCCACCAGGCGTTGTTGGATGCGGCTCGAAGCCCTCGGATCGCTGAGCAGGTGCGGCTGGTGCAGCAGAGGGTGGTGTTGTTGCGGAGCGGGTTGAAGGATGACCCGCCGCATCAGAACGCGTCCCTGGACGACCACGACGCTCTGGTCGAGGCTGTGGCCGCTGGGGACAGCCACGGGGCCAACCGGGTCATGCGGAGGCACTTGTCGCGGGTTCGGGCGCAGATGTCGGCCGGGTTGGGGTTGGTGCCGTGAGGGGTTTCGGTGTGTCGGGTTTGGGTGGCTGCCGGTTTCAGTGGATCGGGTAGCCGCTGATCCCAGCGGGGGTGGCCGATGTGACTCGGGGGCCCCTCGATCGGGGCGGTGGCCTGCCCGATCTACCAGGGTGAGGGGCAAATCCCCCGAGTAAGATCGGCCACTGCTCCAGGGAAGGCAGCGCGTCGTCGTGCGTCGTGTTGCCCTGCGTCGTGGTTGGGTGTTCTGCTCATCGAGTGCCCCTTGTTCTAGTGCGCCCCCAGGTGTTCCAGCAGTAGTGCTGAGGTGCGTTCTGCTGCTTCTTCCGGGATGAAGTGGCCTACTCCGTCCAGTACTTCGAACCTGTAGGCGCCTTGTGCCCAGTCGCTGGTGTTCTGTGCTGCTTCCGGGCCCACTGCGTCGTCCTCGGTGCCCCAGAGGTACATCGTGGGGACCGTGACGGGCTTGTAGTCGCCGTCGAAGTTGTTCGCGCGGTACCAGTTGAGCGCTGCGGTGAGGGCGCCCGGTTCTGACAGCTGTCGTACGTACTGCTCCACTCGCTGGCGTGGGATGACCGCCGGCCAGCCCTGGCGGAGTTTGGCGGAGCCGTTGGCCAGCATTTCTCGTTCGGGTACTTCTGGCTGGCGGAGGTAGTCGAGCAGGGCGGCGCGGGCGCGCTGGTCCGGGTCTTCGCGCATCGCCGCCGCCAGTGCGGCCGGGTGGGGGGCGGAGACGGCGGTGAGGGTGCGGACCCGCAGCGGGTTCCGGGCTGCCGCGAGCCAGCCGACCACGCCGCCCCAGTCGTGGCCGACCAGGTCGAACCGGCGCCAGCCCAGCTGGTCGGCGATGGCCGTGACGTCGTCCACGGCGTGGTCGAGGCCGTAGTCCTCCACGCGCTTCGGGCGGACGCCGGGGGAGTAGCCGCGCTGGTTGGGTGCGACCGCTCGGTAGCCGTCCGCGGCCAGGGCGCGCAGCTGGTGGCGCCACTCGATGCCGCACTGCGGGACCCCGTGCAGCAGGAGGACCTTGCGGCCGTCCAACGGACCCGCGGCCACCGCGTCGAACGTGCCCGCGGCGGTCGGGATCCGCAGCCTGGTGAGCGCGGTGGCGTCGGTGGCGGTGCTGAGCTGGAAGACGTCACTTCGTGATCGCATGACTACAGCCTGGAACATCGGCCACGGGTGATCGATGGTGTGGGCACCCAACTAGGAACGGGGGGTAGCCCTACCGTCGGCGATCACCGTCGTGTGGTTGACGGACGTGCGGAACCGGACCTCCCCGGCCTCGTGCCAGGCGCTGACCAGCAGTTCGTCGCCGGGGAACACGGGGTTGGCGAAGCGGGCCGCCACGGCCAGGACGTCCAGTTCCTCGGCCAGGAGGCGGGCGGTGATGCCGTAGGTGGCCAGGCCGTGCAGGATCGGGCGGGGGAAGCCGCCGCGCTCGGCGAACGCCGGGTCCCAGTGCAGGGGGTTGTCGTCGCCGGTCAGGCGGTACCGCTCGGCCTGGTCCGGGGTCGTGGTGAAGCTGAGCCGCACGTCGGGTGCGCGGTCGGGCACCAGCACGCGGGTCGTGGTGCCGCGCGGGCCGCCGAAGCCGCCCGCGCCGCGGATGAACAGGGACGCGCGGGTGGTGAAGTCGGCGTCGCCGGTCGCACGCCACTCGCGCACGACCAGCGCGCCGGAGCCCTTGTCGAACACGTCGGTGACCTCGCGGGTCACCTCGACGGTGCCCGAGAGCGGCAGGTCGCCCGACAGGGAGAGGGACTGCTCGGCGTGCAGCACCTGCGTCATGTCCGCGTCCAGGTCCACCTGCGGGCCGCCGAACTGCGCGACCGCGACGGCGAAGCCGGGCTGCATGCCCGTTCCGCCGACCGCGGCCGCGTAGCGCTCGACGTCGTCCTCGGTCCAGGACCGGACGACCGTGCTCACCCCAGGGATCCGCTGACCTTGGCGTGGCCCTTGAGCAGGTTGCGGGCGATCGTGCGGCGCTGGATCTCGTCGGTGCCCTCGTAGATGCGCAGCAGGCGCAGCTCGCGGTACCAGCGCTCGATCGGCAGCTCACGGGTGTAGCCCATGCCGCCGTGGATCTGGAGCACCCGGTCCACGATCTCGTTCGCCTTCACGCCGCCGTACAGCTTCGCCATCGACTGGGCCTGGCGGGAGTCCTTGCCCTGGTCGACGAGCCACGCGGCGTGCAGGACGAGCCAGCGCAGCGCCTCGATCTCGACGGCGGAGTCGGCGATCATCCACTGGATGGCCTGGTACTCGGCGATCGGCTGGCCGAACGTGACGCGGGTGTTGGCCTGCTCGATGGCCATCTCCACCAGGCGTTCCACCGAGCCGATGGCCCGCGCGGGCAGCAGGTACCGGCCCGCGCCGATCCACTGCATCGCCAGGGTGAAGCCGTGGCCGATCTCGCCGAGGACGTTCTCCTCGGGCACGCGCACGTTGTCGAACACCAGCGCCGCCGGACCCCACTGGCCCATGGTCGGGATGGGTTCGGACTTCCAGCCCATGTCGCGGTCGACGAGGAAGCACGTGACGCCGCCGTTGGCGCCCTTCTCCTTGTCGGTGACCGCGAACACCATCACGAAGTCGGCCTCGTTGCCGCCGGTGATGAACGTCTTCTCGCCGTTGATCACCCACTCGTCGCCGTCCTTGCGGGCGGACGTGCGGATGGCCTTGGCGTCCGACCCGGCGCCGGGCTCGGTGATCGCGAAGCACGACTTGCGCTCGCCGGAGATCGTCGGCAGCAGGTAGCGCTGCTTCTGCTCGGAGTTGCCGTGGTAGAGGATGTTGTCCGCGTAGCCGCCGAAGCGGAACTGCACGAACGAGCGGCCCAGCTCGGCCTCGATCAGGGCCGTCATCACCGCGCCGAGGCCCATGCCGCCGTACTCGGTCGGCGTCTGCACGCCCCAGAAGCCCGCCGACTTCGCCTTCTGCTGGAGGGCTTCCAGCTCCTCGTACGTCAGGCCGGGCTGGTTGGCGCGCTCGCGCCGGAGCACCTCCGGCTCCAGCGGGATGATCTCCTTGCGCACGAAGGTCCGCACCCAGTCGCGGATCTCCCGCTGCTCCTCGTCGAGCGTGAAGTCCATGCTGTTCCCCGTTTCAGAAGGCGTTGACGCCGGTCAGCGCGCGGCCTATGAGCAGTTTCTGGATCTGGCTGGTGCCCTCGTAGAGGGTGGTCACCCTGGTGTCCCGCAGGAACTTCCCGACGGGGTACTCGTCGATGTAGCCGTACCCGCCGAAGACCTGGATGGCGTTGTTCGCGACCCGCACGGCCGCCTCGCTGGCGTAGAGCTTCGCCATGGACGCCTCGGTGCGGAACGGCTCACCGCGGTCGGCCAGGTCGGCGACCCGCCACGTGAGCAGGCGGGCCGCGTCGGTCTCGACGGCCATGTCCGCCAGCAGTTCCTGCACGAGCTGGAACCCGGCGATGGGCTTGCCGAACTGCTCGCGCTCCGCCGCGTACCCGAGGCTCGCCTCCAGCGCGCCGCGCGCGGCTCCGACGCAGCCTGCCGCGACGGACATGCGGCCCCGGTCCAGCGCCGCCATCGCGAGCCCGAAACCGGTGCCCTCGTCGCCGAGCCGTGCGCTGTCCGGGACGCGCACGTGGTCCAGCACGAGTTCCGCGGTCGCCTGGCCGCGCATGCCGAGCTTGCCGTGGATCTCGGTGGCGGTGAAGCCGTCCGAGTCGGTCGGCACCAGGAACGCGGTGATGCCCTTCGGCCCCGGTCCGCCGGTGCGGGCGAAGACCAGCGCGACGTCGGCCCAGGTGCCGTTGGTGATGAACACCTTCGTGCCGGTGAGCAGCCAGTCGTCGCCGTCGCGCTCGGCCTTGGTCGCGAGCGACCCCGCGTCGGACCCGGTTCCCGGCTCGGTGAGCCCGAAGCAGCCGAGTAGCGCCCCCGCGCACAGGCCGGGCAGCCACCGCTCCTTCTGCTCGTCGGTGCCGTGCTTGAAGATCGTCTTGCCGACCAGGCCGAGCGACACCGAGATGATCCCGCGCACGGCCGAGTCGCCGCGCGCGATCTCCTCCAGGACCAGGCAGTACGCCAGGTTGTCGCCGCCGGACCCGCCGTGCTCCTCGTCGATGCCCAGCCCGAGGAACCCCACCTCGCCCAGCCGGGGCACGAGAGCGCGGTCGATCGCCTCGTCGCGGTCCCACTGCCGGGCGAACGGGACGATCCGCTCCTCCGTGAAGCGGTGGGCCAGTTCTTTGAGCTGCTGGTGCTCGTCGGACAGGCGTAGATCCACGCCACGACCTCCTAAACCGAACGGCGTTAGGTATAACGTAGGCGCGTCGGAGAACCCAGTGCAAGGGGTCGATATGCCTCGACCGAGCATCCCCATCCTCAGCGGGGCCCGCATCCGCGAGGTCGCCCTCGACATCATCGACCGCGACGGCCTCGACGGCCTGTCGATGCGCAAGCTCGCGGCCGAGCTGGGCGTGCGCGCGCCGTCGCTGTACGGGCACGTGGCGACCAAGGACGACCTGCTGCACGAGATCGCCAGCGAGGTGCTCGAACAGGTCGACGTGTCCGGTTTCGAGGCGGGCGACTGGCGGCGCGGGCTGGTCGAGAGCGCGCGCTCCTACCGGGCCGCGCTGTCGCGGCACCCGAACGTGGTCCCGTTCCTCGCCTACGGGCCCGCCGGTCGCGGGGCCTCGCTGCGGCGGCTCGACGTCATGCACGGCGCCCTGGTCGACGCCGGCTGGCCGCGCAGGCACGCCACGATGATCGCGGCGTCGCTGATGTACCTGGTGTTCGGGGCCGCGCTGAGCACGTTCTCCAGCGGGTTCTCCACGGACGCGTCGGTCTACCAGGGGCGCTACCCGCACCTGGACAAGGCGCACCTGCTGCCGTCGGTCGCGGAGGAGCTGGACCGGGACAGCTTCGAGCTGGCGCTGACCGCGTTCGTGGAGGGCCTGGAGCTACTTCGCGCGACCGCGGACCTCCAGGTGCGCGAGTAGTTCCCCGGTCGCCTTCGCGATGACGTCGACGGCGTGGTTGAACGCCTCGGCGTTGTGCGCGGCGGGCGTCCGGAACCCGGACACCTTCCGCACGTACTGGAGGGCGGCGGCGCGCACGTCGCCCTCCGTGACCTCGTCCTCGAACGGCGGGCGGAGCGTCTTGATGCTTCGGCACATGCCGCCATTGTCGTTTACGCTGCCCGTCGTGGCCCAGAAGGCGTTGGAGCTGATCGTTCCCGGACCCCGCGGCGACCGCGCCGTGCGGCTGTCCAACCCGGACAAGGTGTACTTCCCCGAGCGCGGCATCACCAAGCGCCAGGTCGTCGAGTACTACCTCTCCGTGGCCGAGCCGCTGCTGGGTGTGCTGCGCGACCGCCCCACCACGTTGAAGCGGTACGTCGACGGCGTGGCGGGCGAGGCGTTCTACCAGAAGCGCCTGCCGAAGAACGCCCCCTCCTACGTCGAGACCGCCACCATCACGTTCCCCTCCGGCCGCCCGGCCGACGAGGTCTGCCCCACCGAGCCCGCGGTCATCGCCTGGGCGGCCAACCTCGGCACGTTCGACTTCCACCCGTGGCCCGTCCGCAGGCCGCTGGTCGACAACCCGGACGAGCTCCGCGTCGACCTCGACCCGCAGCCCGGCACCGACTTCGGCGACGCGGTGCGGGTCGCCCTCGTCCTGAACGAGGTCCTGACCGAACTCGGCATGACCGGCTACCCGAAGACCTCCGGCGGTCGCGGCGTCCACGTCGCCGTCCGCATCAGGCCGGAGTGGGACTTCGTCGAGGTCCGCCACGCCGTCATCGCCCTGGCCCGCGAGGTCGAGCGGCGCATGCCCGCGCAGGCCACCACGGCGTGGTGGAAGGAGGAGCGCGGCGAGAAGGTCTTCCTCGACTTCAACCAGGCCGCCAGGGACCGCACCATCGCCTCCGCCTGGTCGGTCAGGGGCACACCGCGCGCCACCGTGTCCACACCGGTCACCTGGGACCAGTTGTCCACGGTGGACCCGGACGACTTCGACGTGCTGACCGTGCCGGGGTACTACGCCGAGCACGGCGACCCGCACGCCTCGCTGGACTCGGAGGCGTTCGGCCTGGAGACGCTGCTGGAGTGGTACGAGAAGGACGACAGGGGCGAAATGCCGTACCCGCCGGACTACCCGAAGATGCCCGGCGAACCGATGCGCGTGCAGCCGTCGAAGGCCCGCAAGCCCACTGAGGACTAGCGGTCTCTGCAATTTTGCGGATAGTCCGCTAACTCTTGGGGTGAACTTTGAGGTTGCCCGAGCCAAGTCGGTCTCATAGGATGTTGATCACGCCGAAGGTATCGGTGGGACAGGGCGATGACCCGACTGGGGCGGCTCCTGTCCGAATGAAGGAGCTCACTCCGGTCTGGTAGGCGCAGCAATGAGACCATTGCCGATCGGTGTGCGTGCTGTCTTGTTCCGCGAACCCAGCAGGGAAGCCCGTTCGCTCGTGCGGTGACCGTCCTGGTGCGAATCCAGGGAGAGTTCATGAGCGTGCACACGAATCAGGGCGGCGTCGGCGGCGAGTCGGGGGACAAGTAGGGAATTCGCCGTGGTGTGCCCGCTCCTCGGTGGGCACACTTCATCCGGAATCGGCATGAAAACCCGGTCCGTGTTACCGCTTGGACCAACTGAATCCTTGAAGTCCGCATTCGTGCGGATTCTTCGGCGCGTCATTCCATGCATCGACTGAATGGTCCGCGGGCAGTTCCTCTGATTCAGTGAATGAGGGCGCGGAAGGGGTTGCGCGCACCCGGCCGGGAGGGGGCGGGCGATGCTCAAGGGGTTCATCTCCTTCCTGGACGACTACCTGGCCGAGGCCGGTCTCATCGGACTCGCCAAGGCCTCGTTGGGCATCCTCGCCTTCGGGAGCGTGCTCAGCGCGGCGTTCGGTTCGGGCGCCTTCAAGGCCGCGGCGCTGCTGATCACCGTGCTGTGCGCGCTGGGGTTGCTCGCCGTCCTGATCAGGAGGTGCACCGGCCTGAAGCGCCGGGTGGACCGGTCCCACGAACTGCTCACGCACTACTGCGACCTGATCTACGGCCGGTCCGACCACCTCTGGCGCGTCGACCGCTGGCAGGAATCGATCAAAGTCGCCAAGAACGGCGACGTCACCGGGGCGATCATCGTGCACGCCATGACGGAGAGCGATGAACTCCACTTCTACAGGCTGCGCATAGGCGCGAACTGGCCGCAGCCGGAGGACCAGCGTCGTCGGGTTCGGGTGACCGCGAGCACGGTCGAGGTCGACGGTTCCGGTGGCACCCGCTGGGACAGGACGCTCAACTGGCTGCCCGACGGGCGGTTGGAGGTGTTGGCCCACTTCGAGTCCGCGCCACCGAAGAAGGGCGATGAGCTGACGCTGCGCGTCGAGTTCGAATGGCCGGGCAAGGCCGCTCCGCTGATGCGGTTCGGTGAACCCGACGACTTCGTCGTGCTGATGGGCAGACCGCTCGCCCATTTCGGCTACCGGGTCGAACTGCCCGCGGGCACGGCGGTCCGGTACGACCCCGTCGGCCTCAAGCGAGGGGTTGACGACTTCACGTTGAACAGGGTCGATGGCAAGCCGCACGTCGTGGAACTGGTCGCGCGGGACATCGCCGCGGACCACCGGGTCGGCCTGCGGCTCGATCTCCGCTGACCGCCGTACCGGGGCAGGAGGTCTTCGGCGGCCAGGGTGTTCCTCAGGCTCCCGCGCCCGTGCTTCGCGACGT